>JAEWDX010000317.1 GCA_023389895.1 Bacillota bacterium | reverse complement strand
TTTAGAGGAAGAATTAAAATATGCGAGCTTAAATACAAATTTAAAGCAGGCGGCAATTGAACTTGGAAGGTATGCGATTTATCAAAATGAGTTTTATGATCCGGCCTCAACAGATGAACGAAGACAGCAGGCGGTAGAAGGCGTTGACCCTGTTAAAATTCTTCAAGGGCAAATTATTGTCGAAGAACAGCAATTGATTAGCAGAGATGTGTATCGTCAACTAGAGTTAGTCGGCTTGCTTGATAGTAAAAATTCAATCCAGCCATTTGCAGGACTTGCTTTACTAATATTTATTATTCTTTCTGCGCTTTACTATTATTTTTATGAACTAAAAGTGAATTCAGAAGTTAAACATAATTATTTATTAATATTTAGCATTATTTTTAGTTTATCAATTTTGATGATGAAAGGGATAAGCTTTCTTCATGAATTTAAATATGCAGAAATATACTTTCTTTTTCCAGCTGCGATGGGAGCAATGCTCATAAAAGTACTAATCAATGAAAAAATGGCTGTTTTGTTTTCAATTATCATGGCTATTTGCGGGAGTATTATTTTTAATATCGGAGTTACTGGAACCTTTCATGTTTCGGCAGGAATATATATTATATGCAGTGGGGTAGCGGGTGTCTTATTTTTAACAAGACAAAATCTCCGTACGAAAATATTTCAAGCGGGCACATATGTTGCTGCTGTAAATATTATACTTATTTTTTCGTTATTATTTTTAAGAAATGGGCATTTTGATGGACTAGAATATGGATTTTACATCGTCAGCGGCTTTCTTTCAGGGGTTGTTTCAGCTGTTCTAGCAATCGGTCTGTTACCATTTTTCGAGGCCGGATTTGGCATTCTTTCAACGATGAGGTTAATTGAACTGTCTAATCCTAATCATCCATTGCTCCGAAAAATTCTGACGGAGGCCCCGGGAACATATCATCATAGTGTAATGGTAGCGAATTTATCAGAGTCTGCCTGCGAAGCAATAGGAGCGGATGGACTATTAGCAAGAGTGGGCTGTTATTATCATGATATTGGCAAAACAAAGCGACCGCAGTTTTTTATTGAAAATCAAATGAATATCGAAAACCCACATGATCGGCTACCACCACAAACGAGTAGGAATATCATTATCGCCCATGCAACAGATGGAGCGGCAATGCTTCGGAAGCATAAAATGCCAAAGGAAATTGTGGATATTGCTGAACAGCATCACGGGACGACATTACTGAAGTTTTTCTATCATAAAGCAAAGCAAAATGATCCTGAAGTGAAAGAGGAGGATTATCGCTATCCTGGTCCAAAGGTACAGACAAAGGAAGCTGCTGTTATCGGGATTGCTGATAGTGTTGAGGCGGCTGTTCGTTCAATGAACCATCCAACCCCCGAACAGATTGAGAACCTAGTCCGCAATATTATCGCTGATCGACTACAGGATGAGCAGCTTAATGAATGTGATTTAACATTGAAGGAATTGGAAATTGTTGCGAACTCTTTATGCGAAACATTAAATGGAATTTTCCATTCGCGAATAGAGTATCCAGAAATGACAAAACAGAAGGTGAAGCACGCATGAGTTTAGTAATCGATTTAATAGATGAAACAAATGAACTTTCAGATGATATGGCAGATTATATTTGTGATCTGCTTAATTTCGCGGCGAAGATGGAAAAAGTCGAGGATGAAACGGAAGTCTCATTAACCTTTGTAACGAATAAAAAAATTAAAGAAATTAATAAGGAATATCGCAATAAGGATAGTGAAACAGATGTCATATCATTCGCATTGGAAGAAGTAGGTGAAGGGGAAATGCAAATTATTGGGGAAGGAATGCCCCGAGTCCTTGGCGATATTATTATCTCTGTTGCAAAAGCGAAAGAACAAGCTGAAGAATATGGGCATTCAATTAAACGGGAATTAGGATTTTTAGCTGTTCATGGATTCCTTCACCTTCTTGGCTTTGATCATATGAATGAAAAAGATGAGCAAGAAATGTTTTCTAAACAGAAGGAAATTTTAGATGAGTTCGGACTTAAACGTTAAAACGCAGCGGTTATTGAAGTCATTTCAGTATGCATTTTCTGGGATTAAGGCGGCAATTCTAGCTGAGAAAAATATGCGAATCCATTTATTCATTTCTATGCTTGTCATTATCTTTGGCCTCTGGTTTTCTTTGACTATAGTTGAGTGGGTTGTTATCCTGTTTGCGATTGGCGGGATGCTGGCACTTGAGATGATAAATTCAGCAATTGAACGATTAGTTGATCTTGTTACAGAAGAATACCACCCGCTTGCAAAGTCTGCAAAGGATATCGCAGCGGGTGCAGTTCTTATTTATGCGATTACAAGTGTCATTGTCGGGTTGCTTATTTTCCTGCCTAAAATATTCTTAATATTTTTTTAGAAAATTAAAAATTTTTATGATGTTTTTATTTACAAACAATGAAATCGTTAACAAAATGTTGTAAAATAAAAACAGAAATACCTTGCTAACTAGAAAGGGAGACAAAAAGTGAATGTAGAAAATTTAATTGCAGAAGCAAAAATAGCAAGAGATAAAGCATATGTCCCATATTCGAACTTTAAAGTTGGAGCCGCCATTTTAACAGACGATGGGAAAATTATTCATGGCTGCAATATTGAAAACGCAGCTTATAGCATGTGCAATTGTGCGGAAAGAACAGCATTATTTAAAGCATACTCAGATGGAATTAAAAACTTCAGGGCAATGGCTGTTGTTGCTGATACGAATCGTCCTGTTTCGCCATGTGGTGCTTGTCGTCAAGTTATTTCTGAATTGGCCCCAAAAGATATGAAAATATATTTAACAAATTTGCAAGGAGACGTCCAGGAACTTACAGTAGAAGCGCTATTGCCTGGAGCTTTTTCACCGGAGGATTTACATGAATAATACGAATCAAAAAGGCTATAAATCAGGATTTATCTCCATCATTGGTAGACCAAATGTTGGAAAATCAACTTTTTTAAATCGCGTGATCGGACAGAAGATTGCGATTATGAGCGATAAGCCGCAAACAACAAGAAATAAGGTTCAAGGTGTTTTAACAACAAATGATGCCCAGTATATTTTTATTGACACTCCGGGTATTCATAAACCGAAGCATAAGCTTGGCGACTTCATGATGAAAGTGGCACAGAATACACTTAAAGAAGTTGATTTAATTTTGTTTATGGTTAATGCTGAAGAAGGTTATGGACGGGGAGAAGAATTTATTCTCGAGAAATTTCAAACAGTAAGCACACCTATTTTCCTTGTCATTAACAAAATTGATCAAATCCATCCGGATGAGCTAATAAAGATCATTGACTCCTATAAGGAAAAATATGCTTTTAGTGAAATTATTCCAATTTCTGCCCTTGAAGGTAATAATGTTGAGCGTTTAGTAGGTCAAATTCAAAATTATTTACCCGAAGGACCGCAATATTACCCAGCTGATCAAGTAACCGATCATCCAGAACGCTTTATTGTTTCAGAGCTTATTCGTGAAAAGGCTTTGCACTTAACACGTGAAGAAATACCGCATTCTCTTGCTGTCTTAATTGACAAGATGGAACGGAAAGCTGAGAAGGATATTGTTCATATTATGGCAACGATTATTGTCGAGCGTGACTCACAAAAGGGAATTGTCATTGGCAAGCAAGGTAAAATGCTAAAGGAAATTGGTCAGCTTGCTCGTTTAGACATTGAAAATCTTCTCGGATCAAAAGTTTTTCTTGAGCTATGGGTTAAGGTTCAAAAAGATTGGCGCAATAAAATGTCAAATCTCCGCGATTTTGGCTTCCGTGAGGATGAATATTAATCGAAAAATAGTATAATTTGTCTAGTTGAAGCTGGACAATACGCTCGCTCTAATTAAATTATTATTGACAATCGAAAATTATGTATGATTTTTTCTTACAATATTTTTCGCTTATGAAAATGAAAAGACAGGCTATGATAATGATAAGGTTTTTGGATTAAGATAATGCGTGCGTTTTTAAAAACGGAAAGGTGGGGTTTTCGATGATGGATTTTACCTGGAGAGTTTTTTCGCAAACAGGTAGTATAGACACATATCTTCTCTTCAAGGAGCTAGAAAAGGAAACTCAAGATTTACCCGGAAATCAGGACGCAGACCTTGCAGAAATAGACTTTCCTATCTCATAAGTTTGTCTCCATATAGGATGGTGAGAATAATGCTTGAAAAATGTGAAGGCATCATCATTCGAACAACTAATTATGGTGAAACGAATAAAATTGTAACTTTGTATACCCGTGAATGGGGAAAGGTTGGTGTGATGGCAAGAGGGGCTAAGAAGCCGAATAGTCGGCTTGCTGCTGTCACCCAGCTTTTTACATATGGTTATTTTTTAGTGCAGAAAAGCAGTGGTTTAGGAGGCTTACAGCAAGGTGAAATCATTTCTTCGATGCGTTCCATTAGAGAAGATATTTTTCTTACTGCCTATGCAAGCTATATCGTTGATTTAACTGATAAAAGTATCGATGATCGAAAACCTAATCCTTTTTTATTCGAATTGGTTTACCAAACACTAAATTTAATCAATGAAGGCTATGATGCCGAAATTATTGTGAATATCTTTGAAATGAAAATGCTTAATACATTAGGGCTTTATCCTGTTTTAAATCAATGTTCAATATGTGGACATACAGAGGGGCATTTTTCTTTTTCAATTCGAGAGGGCGGACTTATTTGCCATCGTTGCTTAGAAAAAGATCCCTATCATTTGAAAATTTCACCATCAGCGGTAAAGCTATTGCGGCTTTTTTATTATTTAGATTTAGCTAGATTGGGGAATGTTTCTGTTAAATCTGAAACAAAGGTCGAATTAAAGCAGGTTATTTCCGCTTATTATGATGAATATTCAGGGTTAAATCTAAAAACAAAGAAATTTTTAAATCAAATGGGTAAATTTGGGGAATTATTATAAAGAATTGACATTTGTAGCTGTTTTCGCTATTATTCTTATAATAAAATAATTGCCTTGACGGAGAAGAGTACTTTTCTCGTTCTATTGAAGCGAGCCTAGGAGAGTGGAAGCTAGGAATGGAAGGGATAAGGAAGGCGCTCCAGAGCAATTTAGATTTGACATTAAAGTGGCTGTATTGATCAGCAAATAGGGTGGAACCGCGGGTATACTCTCGTCCCTATGCGTAACGTAACGCATAGAGACGAGAGTTTTTTGTTTTCTATGTGAAAAAACTATTAAGTTTAAGGAAGGTGCCAAATGAATATTCAAAATATGATTTTAACTTTGCAAAAGCATTGGTCAAGCCAAGGCTGTATGTTAATGCAGGCCTATGATGTGGAAAAAGGAGCAGGGACAATGAGTCCGTATACATTTTTAAGAGCCATTGGTCCAGAGCCATGGAATGTTGCTTATGTAGAGCCATCTCGACGCCCTGCTGATGGTCGCTATGGGGAGAACCCTAATCGTCTTTTTCAGCATCACCAATTTCAAGTTATTATGAAGCCATCACCTGATAATATTCAAGAATTATATTTAGATTCATTAAAAGCATTAGGAATTAATCCGTTTGAGCATGATATTCGTTTTGTAGAGGATAACTGGGAAAATCCTTCGTTAGGCTGTGCTGGACTTGGTTGGGAAGTATGGCTTGATGGAATGGAAATTACGCAATTTACTTATTTCCAACAAGTTGGTGGACTTGAGTGTAAGCCAGTCTCAGTAGAAATTACATACGGAATTGAACGTCTTGCTTCCTACATTCAGGACAAAGAAAATGTCTTCGATCTTGAATGGACAGACGGCTTTACCGTAAGGGATATTTTCTTCCAGCCAGAATATGAACATTCAAAATATACATTTGAAACATCAGATACGGAAATGCTCTTTAATCTTTTCAATATTTATGAAAAGGAAGCACACCGCCAAATGGAGGAAGGGCTCGTTCATCCAGCCTATGATTATGTTTTGAAATGTTCTCATGCTTTTAATCTTTTAGATGCCAAAGGGGCAATATCGGTTACAGAAAGAACCGGTTATTTAGGTCGTTGCCGTAATCTCGCGAGGAAAATTGCGAAAACTTTTTATGAAGAACGCGAAAAGCTTGGCTTTCCAATTTTAAAATCAAAGGAGGAGAAATGATATGTCAAAGAAAGAGCTCCTTTTAGAAATAGGTTTAGAAGAAATGCCTGCACGATTTGTTACAAGCTCAATGAATCAGCTTGCAGATAGAATAAAACAATGGTTAGAGGAAAAGAAAATCGCCTTTGAGGAAATAAAAACGTATTCAACACCTCGACGTTTAGCCGTTTTAATTGAGGGAATAGAAGAAGCACAAGCGGATTTACATGTGGAAGCAAAGGGTCCTGCAAGAAAGATTGCAATCGATGAAAACGGTGAATGGTCGAAAGCAGCAATCGGCTTCTGTCGTGGTCAAGGTGCTACTGTTGAAGATATCTTTTTTAAAGAAATTAATGGTGTTGAATATGTTCATATTAAGAAATTTATTAAAGGTCAAGAAACAACTACATTATTACCTGAATTAAAACAAATTATTACGGCAATGACATTCCCAAAAAATATGCGCTGGGCAGATGAAGAGCTTCGTTATATTCGGCCGATTAAATGGATTGTTGCTTTATTTGGGAAACAAATTATTCCATTTTCGCTTGCAAAAGTTGAAACATCAAACTGGACTTTTGGTCATCGCTTCCTAGGCGGAAGAATTTTGATCAATGAGCCTCGGGAATATGAAAAAGCCATGCTTAGCCAATATGTAAT
>JAEWDX010000047.1 GCA_023389895.1 Bacillota bacterium | reverse complement strand
GTATGGACCACATGGCCCAACTGCTTATTTTGTCTCACGATGTGTAGTAGAACGTTTATCTCTTGGGCAGTATTTTTTAAGCTCAAGACGATCCGGGTTATTTCGTTTATTCTTTTTAGAAATATAGTTTCGTTCTCCACATTCTGTGCAAGCTAGCGTAATATTCACACGCATGTAATATCCCTCCAAACTATGCTGTCTCGTTCGTTCATACGACTTTTCTATAATATCATTTTTCAAATGCAAATGCTAGTGTGTTTTTACAAGCATTTCGTTTAATTTTAACAAAGTTTCTTCATTATGACCACTGATAATCCAAGACTTTCCTATCAATGTTTGCTTCTCTTCAAGATCGAGATCAAAGATTTGAATACTCATCACATTTCCACTTGCCATTGGGTTGTATTTTAATATCCCTGTTTCTCTACATCTCCAAATTTGATTATGGAAAAGATTATCAAATGGCTGGACTGAATAACTACTTTTTTTATTATTAAAGCAGTGCCCATTTATTAGATGGACCCGATTATCCTTTACATGATAGATAATATTTTCAGAAGGAGAAATAAATGAAAACTGATCATCATCGGAATCCTGTTGATATTGAAAGAGCAATTTCGCATGCAATGAGCAGAAACTATGATTTGTAACAAACGCAGTGAGCAAATTAATATTATTTTCAACTTGCTCATTTTCCACATGTAGAAAAATGCCTTCATCAAGATTCAATTCTTCACCACTCGATTCAAGCCAATATGTTTTTCCTCCAACCCATATGCCTGGAATACATTTTAAATCATTCATATGATTAAGCTCATTGTTTCCTAAAAGAGCCTGATGAAGACAAGAATTCGCTTTCATTATAATTTCACCTTCCTACGGATATTTTCTATAGCTTTATGTTATCACTGAAATGCAGTACTTACAATAAACGGAAATTGTCGAATGTTGCTTGTCCAACTACAAAAAACGACAATGACCTATAAGAGAATAATCTTGATCCCTAAATCATTGCCAATTCACTAAAATTGAATCGAATTTTGTCAGTTTTAATGATAAAATGTTGATGAACAACAATCGAGGTGACTTATTTGGAATATGTAATGATCAGTTTACTTGCCCTTTCCTTAATTTTATTTATTGTCTCATTCTTTTTAAAGGATACTTATAAAATCCTCCGTGAAGAAATCGATCAACTTTCTATGACGCATATTCAAGAGCTTTATATGATAAAGAAAAAAATAAAGGTGCTTGAAGAGGAAATTTTAATAAGTGATGAATCCTTTCAGCCTGCCCTTTCAGTCCGCCAGCCTGAGTTTGATACCGAAAAAAAAGGCGTTCATGAAATCATCAAAAATCAAGTTTGGTCATTAGTCCAACGGGGGCTCAGTGTTGAACAAATTGCTAGACAGTCATCGTTAACTCCTAGTGAAGTTGAGTCGATTTTGTCTGAAATGATTAGAAGAGGGTAGAAAAGATGAATAGGAAAACAGTAAGAGCTTTCGCACTCGGTATCCTAATTTCTGTCAGCTTAATAGGAGCCTTCTACTATATTAATAAGAAGGAAGAAAACAAGCTTACTAGTGAAAAGGCAAGGGCTTTTTTAGAGGCTGACGGGTTTGTTGTGTTGACAAACGAACAATTTAACAACACAGAAAAGGAGTTGGCAGAAGCAGAAGAAAAGGCGACTAAGGCAGAAACAGAGCTTAAAGAAAAGCAAACGGCACCACAAATTAATCAAGAGGAAGCTATCATAATCTTTAACTTGAAAATAGTAAGCAGAATGCTGCTTCAGGACGTTGCTCAACAGCTTGAAGAAGCAAAAATTATTGATGATGCGGGCCAATTTAAACAGTATATGGTTGATTATGGATTTAGCCGCAAACTTCAACCAGGCACTTACAAATTGACATCGGACATGAGTTTTAAAGAAATCGCAAAAATGATTACAAAAGGCAAAAATACATAGTAAATATTCATATAGAAACAGCCTGTGAGGTGTGAAAGCAAAAAATCAATCCATTTCTTGGATCAATATTGCTCGTAGCCCTCACAGGCTTTTCTTTTATTAATTGCGCTTATTTTTCTACTATATTATGAGAAAATGAGTGATCAGCTAATGATTTAAATCAAATTGGCGACCTTTTACTAAATAAAAAATATGCTCCGAAATATTCGTAATATGATCAGCTGCCCGTTCTAAATAACGACATGTGAAGGAAAGCTGCGTAATTTGTGCCAGTATTTCTGGATTTTGCTGAGTGATCATCATTAATTCCTGAATAGCCTGACCGTATAGATCATCAACCCTATCATCCATATCGGCAACTAATTTCGCTTTAACTGTATCATCAGCTACAAAGGCTTCCAAGCTTAGCTTTAACATTTGAATGGTAATTTCGTACATCTCTTTTATATGAACGATTGGCTGTACAAATTGAGCTTCCCCAATCCGGATTGTAGCCTTAGCAATATTCACAGCAAAATCCGCAATTCTCTCAATATCTGTCGCGATTTTTATCCCGACAATGATTCTTCGTAAATCTATGGCAACAGGCTGCTGCTTCGCGATTAATAGAATGGAGAAATCATTAATTTCTTCATAAAGCAGATCGATTTCTGAATCGCCATCGATAACTTCTAACGCCATGTCAATATTTTGTTGCTCTAAGGCGATGATTGCATTAGAAAGAGCTTCTTCTGTAAGCCTACCGAGTTCAAGCAATTTCTCCTGTAGCTCTATTAATTCATCATGAAATTTCTCACGTACATTCGGCATAATTCTTCCCCCTTACCCAAATCTACCTGTTATATAATCCTCTGTCCGTTTATCTACAGGGGTTGAAAAAATCTTATCCGTATTTGCAAATTCAATGACTTCACCATTAAGGAAAAAAGCAGTTTTATCAGAAATTCTTGCTGCTTGCTGCATATTATGTGTCACAATAATAATGCTGAATTCATTTTTTAAATCCTGGACAAGCTCTTCAACCTTTAATGTGGAAATAGGGTCAAGAGCAGACGTTGGTTCGTCCATTAAAATAACATCAGGCTCAATTGCTAGACAGCGGGCAATACAAAGACGCTGCTGCTGCCCGCCTGACAGTCCATAAGCATTCTCATGTAAACGATCCTTTACCTCATCCCATATAGCCGCACCCTTTAAACTTGTTTCAACGATTTGATCTAAAATTTTCTTATCACGAATTCCGTGAATTTTCGGCCCGTAAGCGATATTTTCATAGATCGATTTTGGAAAAGGATTTGGCTTTTGAAAGACCATTCCTACCTTTGTCCGCAATTCCTCAACGTGAAAAGATTGCTCGAAAATACTGCGACCTCTGTATGAAATATCCCCTGACGTTTTCACACCTGGAACAAGTTCAATCAATCGATTCAATGTCTTAATATACGTAGATTTTCCGCAGCCTGATGGGCCAATTATTGCCGTTATTTCATTCTCGAAAATGTTTAAGTCGATATTTTTCAAAGCATGATTATTTCCATACCAGAGGTTTAATTGCTTTGTCTCATAAACAATGTTTTTTGCTGATACATCTCTTGATTTTTGTTCATCTTTTATAAGATGCAGTTTCTGTCTTTCTAATGTTGCATTCATCGTAACGTCTCCCCTCATCTTAAAATCTTTTTTGAAATTTATTGCGAATTAGAACAGCAATTGAATTCATAAAAATGAGTAAACCAAGCAAAACAATAATTCCCGCCGCTGCTAATGATTGAAATTCTACTTGTGCTCTGCCCGTCCAATTATAAATCTGCATCGGTAAAACAGTTAAGCTATCGAGGAGAGATTTCGGTAAGAAGGCAAGAAATAATGGCAGGCCGAGCACAACTAATGGAGCTGTTTCTCCAATTGCCCTTGATAAAGCTAAAATGCCGCCTGTTAATATACCTGGCAATGCCGCTGGAAGCACAACGCGAATGATCGTTTGCCATTTTGTTGCTCCCATTCCGTAAGATGCTTCCCTTAAGCCTTTAGGAACCGAGCGAATGGCTTCTTGTGAGGCAACAATAATGATAGGAAGAACTAATAAGCTCATCGTCAGACCTGCTGCTAACACACTCGTACCGAGAGATAGAGCACGAACAAACACAGTCAATCCTAATAATCCGAAAACGATTGAAGGTACACCAGCTAGATTCGAAATATTGATTTGGATAAAATTCGTAAAGCGATTTTTCTTCGCATACTCTTCTAAATAAATCGCCGTTCCAACTCCTAATAGCAATGAGGCTGGAACGACAACGCCCATAAGCCAAACAGTTCCGATTAGAGCCGTTTTTACTCCCGCCTGCTCTGGCTTACGTGAAGGCAAACTCTGTAGAAACTGTAAATCTAAATGAGCAATTCCTTGAGTGAATATCCGATATAATAAGATCCCCAGAACGACAAGACCAAACATAGTTGACACGAAAAAAATCATTTTAAATAGAATATTTATTGTTAATCTTCTATTCATTCGTTTTGCAATGGTCGTATAGTTCATTAATTTCATTTAATATTCCTCCCTAAATCGCCGAGAGATGCCTTGTGCAATTAGGTTCATCAATAACGTAAACAAGAATAATGTGAAACCAACAGCATAAATGCTGTAGTATATTGTCGTTCCATAGCCTGCATCACCTTGGCTAACTTGAACGATATAGGCTGTCATCGTT
>JAEWDX010000242.1 GCA_023389895.1 Bacillota bacterium | reverse complement strand
CCGCTATGATGTATTCCATTTCTTCCGACTCTCCCCATTGTCCTCCTTGAGCAATTCCTAAAAAACCTGCAGGTCTATAGTCGGGAAAGTTGTCAAGGAACATTTTCATAGTTCCATCCTTCCATGAGTTTTCCCAAATCTGAGGAATAACTTCAAAGGCCTGGGTTGTTTTTACTTTATGTGATACTCCCATTACTCTAAATTCAGGCCACTGTTCAATTTGATAATTCATATGATTTTCTCCTTTTATTGAAATTTGAAAGGAGAGCTTAGGACAGGATTTCAACTGAACTGTTTCGTTCCTGACGCTGGAAGGCAGTACCCCATGAAAACTTTTAAATGCACGAGAAAATGAATCTTGGGATTCATACCCATACTTCAATGAAATATCAATTATTCTTTCCGTACTGTTTAATAGATCAAAGGCTGCCATTGTTAAACGCCTACTTCTTATATACTCAGATAACGGCTTATCTGCAATATATGAAAACATTCTTTGAAAATTATAAACAGAACATCCTGCAATTTTTGATATCGTTTCATAGGATATTTCTCCCGTAAGATTTTTTTCTATGTAATTTATTGCCTCATTCAGCTGCTTAACCCAATCCATCTTCTCACTCCCGGTTCAATCATATCTTTTTAGAAATTAGTTTTCTCGACATTTTATGCCGCATTTTGTAGTTACATAATTTAAAGTTTGCTTCATTGTAATCTGCAGTAGGCTCCGAGGAAGGGCGGACTTATGGTAATCTCATCTTCGCTTTTGTCAACATTACACTCTAGGTTTTTCACGAAAGAAACTATCTCGTTTACAAGTATAGAAAAGGTAGTCTGATCCACGCTAATAAGATTCTTCCAAGAGCACCACCGATTAAAGCAACACTTAACAAAATCCCGGATATACTTAATGAAATATTTAATGTACTGCTTAAATAACTCATTAAATGAGCTAATATTATTAATTGTAAAGAAATCATACTCATTCCGATAAAGAACACTGAATAAAGGCTAGACTTTCTTTTAATCTTATTAATTTTTTCAAAAAAGCTGTAACTCTGCTGTATTTGCTTATTCATTCTGTGATCTTTATAGAAGAGTAAAAAGACTATCCCTCCTATAATAGCTACAACGGCTTGTGTTAATTTAGCCGCAGACAAACCATAATTATAAAATATACATATTCGTTAATAGGTATCGATATTAACATGCTAAAACCTAATAAAATTGATCCTATCCCTACAATCCATCTCTCTCCATGTTTATCCATTAAATTACCGAATATCAACATAGAGAATATAGGACCAACATTTACAGCCGACACAATGTTGCTAAAGGGCCTATTCCATAGTTTACAAATGTTGCACAAGTTTGTGCAAACGTAGCTATTATGAGTATAATCATCTATAGCCCTCCTTTTCGGAGCTAGATTTAACTTTTAACACCTAACAGCCCCTTTCCTGAAAAATGTAAATTTATACTATTATCTCAAAGACTATCATAAATATGAACACTATCTTTAAAAAGAGAAAACTTTAGAAAGAGTCTAGCTCCTAGCAAAAAATGATCCCGTTTTGCTCGTAATGTAGACTTTCATATAAGTTAGGCAGAAAAAACTAGCTTTTTTTCGTTCAGCGAAGCTGGCGCAAAAGAAAACGCCATTTGTTTGAGTATCGCAGATACAGCCAAAATAACGGCATCGCTTTCTATGAATACATTAAGAAACTTTTGACGGATTTACCGAATCTCGGCATCCATCAAAACCCTGAAATTTCAGAACGATATATGCCTGGTCAATAAGGATTCAGACAGAATGTAGTAAATAAATGATATAAGCCGTATATTCGATTTAAAAAATCAGGATATACGGCTATTTGTGATGCGTACCGAAAAAGTAGCTTCATTTTTTATATTTCAGGCTTATAATTTAACAAGGCCTTCTAATTGCAGTCAGCTAATAAACAAAATAAATTAGTACAGATGTAACGACTCCAACCCAAACACTTAATAGGATACAGTATCCCATAATATGCCTAATGTGAAGACCGACAATACTTAAAATCGGCAAAGCCCAGAATGTAAGCTCTCCTTATTTTCCGAAGAAAACGTTTTTCAGTGGTCTCGAACCGTCCCGGTGTTTCCCCCTATTCTTGTATTGTCTTTAATAAGGTATCTAAATAATACTACAAGCCCCCATCTATATTTAAGGTGGGGGCTATTTGACGCTTACTTTATAAGTGCGATTATTTGCTCATCTATAGTATCCAGCCATGCTTTTCTTTGCTCATCTGAACTTATAATTATTTGGTCAAAATTTATTCTTTTAATTTCATTTATTCCACTAGGCTGAAATACATTATATTTCCAAAATCTGAAAATAGGTTCACCAAATAGTTCTCTATCGATTTCGTTTGATACATTCGATGTATTTATTATAAGAGCTTTTTTGTTGAGGAGTTTCCCCTCCATCTTTCCTTTATTTACCGTGTAAATTTCCCCCTCTCTAAAAACTCTATCAACCCAACCTTTTAAAATGGCAGGAGGCTGTCCCCACCAATTAGGGTGAATTACAATAATAACATCTGTTGCTAACAAGTTATTAATATAAGGAATAATGTCTTCTTGTCGTTGGTCTAGGTCTTGTCTTGTAAAAACAGGATTAAAGTCTTCCTCATACAAATCATGTACCAATAATTCGACTCCTTCGTTTTTTAACGCGTTTAATACCCTTCTAAAAATTTCATAATTGAAACTATTTTTATCAGGATGTGCTAAAACAACTAGGGCTTTCATCAAATCCCTCCTGTACGTCTAATATTTATTTTATTAAAGTCATTTGTAATCTTTCTATCTCATTTTTTATTTCTCTAGCTAGTACTTCGACATTCGGCTTTTTTAACATTGTATAATGATTACCAGGTATATTACGTACTTCTAAATTAATTAAATATTTATCCCAACCTAAAGAGAAAAGAGCCAGATTTCTGACTTTGGCTCATCCACTTTTCTAAAGAGGAAGGAGTAAGATCATATTCACGAATAATTTCTTTTCTTGCTTACCATTTAGATACAGCTGCACGAGTTGTTGTTTAAACTCATCCGTAAATGTTCGAAGTTCTCTTTTAAAACATCCTAGATTCTCTTCAAATATTATCTGTATTCTACTTGACCTTAATATTTATGTCCAACTAAGTGTAGCCGATCCAACTTCCATATCGTTGGCTTAACTAGCTCTACTCGTTTCATCTGGATCTTTTTTCACGTCAAAGTGAATAGCTTGATCTTCTTTTAGCCATTTTACAAATGATGCAATCATTAGGCCCATCACAAATACTAAGGGCAATGCTGTTATAATGGTAAGGGTTTGTAAGGCATTTAATGCATCTCCGTACATTAATACGATCGCAATGCTCGTTAATAATACACCCCAGAATACTCGATACCAGCGGACAGGTTCTTCACCCTCACTTAAATTTTTTGAGGCAACATCTGCTAGAGTATACGCACCTGAGTTCACAGTCGTTGCAAGGAAGATTGCCGCAACTAGAATATAGATGACTGTAACGACTCCCCCTAATGGAAAGGCTTTCAAGGTCGCGAGGATTGCGGCGGTAGTCCCTTCATTATTTAGCGTATCGATAACTGGTACTTTTTTCGTAATCTCAAAAAACAAACTTGTATTTCCGAAGATAGCGAATGAGACCCAACAGCCTAAAGTTCCACCAATTAATTGCCCAAAAATCAGCCCCCTAATCGATCTTCCTTTTGAGATACGAGCAGCGAATATTCCCGTGAATGGAGCATATGAAATCCACCAACCCCAATAAAAGATTGTCCATGCTTCACTAAAACC
>JAEWDX010000129.1 GCA_023389895.1 Bacillota bacterium | reverse complement strand
TTTAGCCAAAGAAAAACCCGAACTATCCTACGAAATTCTAATTTTGTGTTTCGTAATAGTTCGGGTTTTCTATTTATATTGCTTTATTAATTTGGAAGTTATTCGGCTTTCATAATGGGGAAAGTAGTTATGTCCCAGCCTCTTTATTATATTTTAAGAAATAACTTGAATGTTTCATATAAAAAAATATATAAAATTGTATTTTTGTATAAAAAATTATATAATCTAAATAAAGGTATGTGAAGAGGTGAGCAGATTTTGACTGAAGAAAGACAAATATTAACTGGGTATATTCCGTTTGCAAAAACAATTACAAAAATGTTTGGACCACAATGTGAGGTAGTGATTCATGATTTAGCACAACCTCAGTCATCCGTTATTTTTACAATCAACAATCATGTGACAGGCCGAGAGATTGGCCAATCCTTTGACCATTTAGTGAAAAAGGTGCTTTTATCTGATGAATTTAAAGATGACCATTTATCTGGATATGTATGGAAAACTGATGATCAGCGAATGATTAAGTCATCCACTACTCTTATAAGAGATAACCGGCAACAAGTAATTGGTGCTTTTTGTATTAACTACGATGTAAATGTACTTCATCAGATGAAAGCAATGTTAGATACTTTAATGCCAAGCAATACACCAATAGAACAAATACTTCCGGAGAACAAATCAAAACAAGAAGCTTCGATTGATAATGTTGAAGACATAGTAGATCAATTAATTCAGCAAATCATCGTTAATAGCCAGCATCCCTTTATGAAACGCCATGAAAAAATTGAAATCATTCGATTTATGGATGAGAAAGGGATTTTCTTAATGAAAGGTTCCGTTGATAAAGTAGCCAAACGATTAGAAATATCCAAAGTTACTGTCTATAGCTACTTAGATGAAATCAAGAAAAAAACATCAGACAAGGTGGGGGACTAAATGAAAAGTATATTTGAAATCGGGAATTTGAAGTCAAATGGCCATTATGCATTAGCAACAATTCATCAGGATACCGTTTATGTATCTGGTCAATTGGCGGTTGATTCTGCAACTGGAGAAAAAAAGTTCGGTACCATTGAGGAGGAAACAATCCAGGTACTCGAAAATATTGAGTGTATTCTAAATGAAGCAGGCAGCCAAAAAAATCAAATATTGAGAATGACGATTTATATTTCAGATATCGGACTTTGGGATCGTTTCAACTGCGTCTATAAAGAATTTTTCGGTGATCATAAACCAGCAAGGACCGTTGTACCAACGAATGAATTGCATTTCGGTTTTAAAGTTGAAATCGAAGCCATTGCTTATATTTGAGTATTATTTGAGAATCTGCTCATTCTCAAATAATTTTTTGCCTATGTTATATAAAAAACTATACAATGTATAAAAAAATATGGATGAATGGGGGCTACGAAAATGAAAGAGCAATATGAGTGTCGTTCCTGTAGGACGAAATATGATGTAACAGAAGATGTATGGAAATGTAAATGCGGCGGTTTGTTCGATTTAGTGAAAGGAAGGATTGAGATTAATCTATCCCGTTTACAAAACCAACCCGCAACGATGTGGAGATACTTAGATACGATGCCATTTGATCATCACTCGACAATTTGGCAGCAAGTTACAATGGGCGAGGGTTATACTCCGTTGGTTATGTTAGATGAATCAGAGCCGAATACGTATGTCAAAGTCGATTATATGATGCCAACATTGTCTTTCAAGGATCGTGGTGCAGCCGTATTAATGGCCAAAGCAAAAGAGTTAGGTGTAAAGAAAGTAATTGCTGACAGCAGCGGGAACGCGGGAACTTCCATCGCTGCATATGCAAAACGCGCCGGAATTCCTTGTGATGTTTTTCTTAGTGAATCTACCTCTCCCAAAAAAATAACTCAAATAAAAGCACATGGTGCAAATGTTCGTTCCATCAACGGGAGCCGAGAAGATGTTGCTGCAGCAGCACAAAAAGCCGTAACAGAAGAACAAACCTTTTATGCAAGTCATGTCTATAACCCATTTTTCTTTGAAGGAACGAAAACATACGCATATGAAATTTGGGAACAAATGAAATCAGCTCCAGACACACTCATTATTCCGGTTGGCAATGGGACATTGTTGTTAGGTGCCTATTACGGTTTTAAAGAATTAATGGAAATTGGACTTGTTGATAAAATGCCAAAGCTGATCGCGATTCAAGCAGAAAACTGTGCACCTTTAGCGAGAGCTTTTACAAGCGAACAAAAGCTGGCTGTGAAAGTGCAAACAAGTAACACCCTAGCAGAAGGGATAGCAATTGCTGCACCCGCACGTTCGGTTCAGATTTTAGAAGCGATCCGTAAAACAAACGGCCAATTTATTACAACATCTGAGGAAGAGATTACTGAAGCCCGTACTACACTGGCAAGTAAAGGTTTTTATGTAGAACCAACAACAGCTGCAAACTATGCAGGGTATTTAAAATATGATCGAGCATCTGTTGAAAAAATCATTATTCCATTATGCGGAGCTGGGATTAAAGCGAACTAGCCATGCATGACGGAGGATTTCATTGTGGAAAAATATTAGAACCGATTTGTTTAGCGAAGATAGGGATAGTAATTAATTGAAGGTCATTTCCTTTTGAATCCAAGACCCTTATTAGGCGAAAATAGTTTTCAGCTCGGTTTTGAGTCGTGCCAATCAGCACCATTTGATCCGATAAAGCGGCTTTATCCTCTGGTAGTGAATCAACGTCTAACAAGGATGGGATAGGTACTTTATTCGAAGAATTTATTTGTTCTAATGCCTATTCGATAGCTGAAGCTAAATATTTTTCTAATATGTACCCAAAAGCTTTATATAAAAATGATTCATTATCATCAAGATTTGTAACAAAAACATAAGGATGGTATTCAACTATAAAACTATAATAAGAATTATTTTAATTGTAAGTGATACTTTTCGGAGAAATGAGATGGAAAGAATGGATTGGATGAAAGAATCTTGAGAAATAGAAGATATTTTATACTATCCTAAACGGAAAGTAAATAATTCTGGTTCCCAATGGCACCCTCATATTATTGGAGGATTTTTTAGTCAAAAAATGCAGAGGTCCGTTGAATATGAACCCCTGACAGAAAGGGAATCCGTTAACTAATGAAGAGCTCATCAAGCTGGTCGAAACTATGGTCAAAAAATATAGCTGGTTCGAAGTAGAAAGCCTGATCTTCTGGGCTTTTTCTTTTTTATGATCCGTCCGGCAAAATCCAGTCATAAATGCTCACCATCGGTAAAAAATAGTGATTTACCCATAAATGTCTTGCATGCGATAGGCCTCCATACTTTCTGAAATAAAGAGATTGGTCGCCCCAATTGGAAATTGTTGAGAAAGTGCATCAATTTGCGGTACAACGTCCTGTTTTTGAGGGAAAGCTTGCAAAAGTGCAGGCTTTTTTCTTTTTCTGGACGGAATTGGGCAATTCATGATCAAATTATTGCACAATCGCAACAAATTGGACTTTAACCCGCTCTCAAAATAGGCATAGTAGGTAGAATGATTTTTTTAACAAAGGTATTGACATCATATAACTACACCCGTAGTATATAAAGTAGACTACGAACGTAGTGTAGACAACATAACTACATACGTAGGTTAAAAAATTTACATTGGAGGTTACATGCATGAACCAAATACCATCGATTACGGATGCAGAGCTGGAAATTATGCGCGTGTTATGGGCAAATCCAAATTGCCCTTCCAGCGAAGTCGTAAAGCAGATGGCAAAGAAAATGGGCTGGAGCCCGAACACGACGCGGACACTCCTGAATCGATTGGTGCAGAAGGAAGCAGCGGGGGCGAAGCTGGAAAAGGGTTCGAAGCGCACCCAGCTATTTTACCCCATCATCAGCGAGCAGGAATATTTACGGTCTGAAACCACATCCTTTATGAAAAAGCTGTATGGCGGTGCATTAAAGCCAATGCTGGCC
>JAEWDX010000031.1 GCA_023389895.1 Bacillota bacterium | reverse complement strand
GGTATTAGTCATGGTTCTTACTGGTAAAAGAAAGCGGGGGATACTATGAAGAAGACATTTAAATTATCAACGCTTTACTTGATAATTATCTTTTTAATTCTTTATGCCCCGATATTTTATTTAATGTTCTACTCATTTAATAGCGGCGGAACAATGTATCAATTTGAAGGGTTTACTCTAGATTGGTATAAGGAGTTATTTGATGATACGAGATTGTTGATTATTGTCTTAAATACCGTTATAATTGCGCTCCTGTCGGCAATTATTTCAACAATAATTGGTGTTGCTGGTGCTCTTGCCGTTTATTATACGAAGAGAATTAAAATGAAAAATACATTATTATCTTTTAATAATGTATTGATTGTAAGTCCAGATGTTATTATTGGTGCCTCTTTCTTAATATTGTTTACGATGATCGGCATTAAACTAGGATTTATGTCTGTATTATTAGCTCATATCGCCTTTAGTGTGCCAATTGTTGTAATTATGGTTCTACCAAAAATTGAAGAAATGAGTCCAACGATGATTTATGCGGCCCGTGATTTAGGGGCTTCTCGATTTGACGTACTGACAAAAGTTATTTTGCCCTATATTACCCCCGGTGTATTTGCTGGCTTTTTTATGGCATTAACTTATTCTTTAGATGATTTTGCTGTTACATTTTTTGTAACCGGGAATGGCTTTTCTACTTTATCAGTAGAAATCTATTCACTTGCAAGAAGAGGTGTTTCATTAAATATTAATGCACTTTCAACCCTTTTATTCTTATTCACGATGATTTTAGTTGTCGGTTATTATTTTATTACGATACGGAATAATCGACCAGATAGAATGGGGGTAAGAAAATGAAAAAGCTTATCCAAGCATCAACGGTGGTATTAATCGTCTCATTGGTTCTGCTATTCATTACATATAGATTGAATAGCTCGGAAGGCTATACTGGCGCTAATACATTGACGATTTTTAACTGGGGCGATTATGTTGATCCTGATTTGATTAAAAAGTTTGAAAAAGAAACAGGCGTTAAAGTCATTTATGAAACGTTTGATTCAAATGAAGCGATGCTGACAAAGATAGCTCAGGGAGGGACAGCTTATGATATTGCCATTCCTTCCGAATATACAATTGAGAAAATGAAACAAGAGAATTTATTGCTTCCGATCGATCATAATAAAATCCCGAACTTTAAAAATATTGATCCGAGATTTCTTGATCTTCCATTTGACCCTGACAATGAGTTTTCTGTTCCGTACTTTTGGGGGACTGTTGGAATTTTATATAATCCGAAGCTAATTGGCGATCATGAAATTAAAAGCTGGGATGATCTTTGGGATCCAGCGTTCAAAAATCAAATTTTATTGCTTGATAGCGCTCGTGAAGTGATGGGATTTGCTTTAAATAGTTTAGGCTATTCTTTAAATGATACAAATCCTGAACATCTCATGGAGGCAAAGAAGAAGCTTGATCAATTAACGCCCAATGTAAAAGCGATCGTCGGTGATGAAAATAGAATGCTGCTTGCAAATGAAGAAGCGGCAATCGGCCTTGTTTGGTCAGGAACATTTCAAGAGATTCTATGGGAAAATGAGGATGTTGAATACGTTATCCCAGAAGAAGGCTCGAATCTTTGGTTTGATAATATGGTCATTCCAAAAACAACAAAAAATATAGAGGCGGCTTATAAATTTATTAATTTCATATTAGAGCCTGAAAACGGAGCACAGAATGCCGATTATGTTGGCTATTCAACGCCAAATAAAGCAGCTCTTGAATTTTCGGAGGATCAAGAGAAGATTCATGATAAACGCTTCTACCCAGATAAAGAAGTAACGGATAAGCTTGAAGTATATCGAGATTTAGGAAAAAGAATGGTTTCTCATTATAATGACTTGTTCCTTGAGTTTAAAATGCATTAGAAATAATAAAAACGGAGCTGTTCTAATTAGAATAGCTCCGTTTTTGCTATTACTGTGGTCGCAGTAATAAAATGATACAATTATTTTAGATGAGGTGAACGAATTGAAAATTACTGAAATCACTATGCGCCATTTAAATATGAGAATGAAATCACCATTTTCAACGAGCTTTGGAACGGTTCAAGAGAAAGAATTTATCGTCCTTTCCGCGAAAGATGAGAATGGAAATATTGGCTGGGGTGAATCCGTTGCCTTTTATACTCCTTGGTATACGGAAGAAACGATGAAAACCAATTGGCATATGCTTGAGGACTTTATCATTCCCGCTTTATTAAATAAAGAAATTGCTCATCCAGACGAAGTTTCAAAGCAGCTAGCTTTTATCAAGAAAAATAATATGGCAAAGTCAACAATTGAAGGTGCTTATTGGGATCTATACGCTCAAAGAAAAGAAATCTCGCTTGCAGAAGCGCTCGGCGGAAAAAAAACAAAAATTGAAGTTGGTATCAGCATTGGGATTCAACATTCAGTTTACGAACTTCTTAAATTGATTGAAGGGCATGTAGAAGCGGGCTATAAGCGAATGAAGGTGAAAATTAAGCCAGGTCAAGATGTTGAAGTTGTTAAAGAAATTCGCAAGGCTTTTCCGACCGTTCCGCTTATGGTTGATGCAAATTCAGCATACTCCTTGCGTGATATTGCCCTCTTAAAGCAGCTAGATGAATTTAACCTCTTAATGATTGAACAGCCGCTTGCATCAGATGACATTGTCGATCATGCGAAGCTTCAAAGGGAATTGACGACACCAATTTGTTTAGATGAAAGTATTTATTCCTATGATGATGCAAGGAAAGCAATTGAATTAGGCAGCTGCCAAATCATCAACATTAAAATTGGTCGAGTTGGTGGATTAACAGAGTCAACGCGAATTCATGATTTATGTGAAAAACACGGAGTGGCTGTTTGGTGTGGTGGGATGCTTGAAGCCGGAATCGGTAGGGCACATAATATCGCTTTAACAACGTTACCTAATTTTATTTTGCCGGGTGATACGGCAGGCTCTTCTCATTATTGGGAGAAGGATATTATTGAGCCAGAAGTTATCGTGGAAGATGGGTATATCGCAGTACCAGACAAGCAAGGAATTGGCTTTGAACCAAATTTGGAAATAATAAATCATTTTACTTCATTTTCGAAAACATATTCTTAATAACGAAGGGGGAGATGCGGGAATATTCTTATAATATTTCTTGGGAAAGCGCAGATTAAGACAATTCCTGACTTTTTGCCGTCAAAAATTGCTGAATGAAATCATATTCAATGGAAAATGTCGTATAGTGGAGAAATGAAATTTTTTTAAGGTAGACAGAGAGGAATCTCTCATTTCATGATTCTACTTCCTGCGGGGGAAGCAATATTTTTGTTTCACAGGAAGTAAAATCATTATAATTGTTTGAGAAGGAAATTTAAGCGCCATTTATGCTGTAACAAATTCCTTTTCTATCTTTTCGACAATAGTTTGTATTTCGGTGCCCTCTAGTGTTTCTTTCTCTAATAGCGCCTGAACTAATTTCTTATGTTTCTGTTCATTCGCTTGGAGAAGTGTTTCTGATTTTTTAAATGCTTTTTGAAAAAGCTCTTGCATTTTTTCTTCTTTATCTACTTTTTTAAAGGTTAAGGTAAATCCATCTTCTAATAGACCAGTGTCAACCATTTGTTCGATTATTTGTTTTGCTTGCTGGACATCACCACTAACACCAATACTATGTTCTCCAAGAAATAAGCGTTCAGCTACCCCACCAGCTAAGATCATAGCCACTTGGTCGATCAGATCACTCGTTGTTGATAAATGCATTTCTTTTTGGATTGGTGCAACATAGCCAAGCGCTTGACCGCGTGGAATAATGGTTGCTTTTCTGATGGAGCCTGGTTTTGTGATCGCT
Organism: Bacillota bacterium; assembly: GCA_023389895.1. GTDB lineage: Bacteria > Bacillota > Bacilli > Bacillales > Cytobacillaceae > Cytobacillus. The sequence goes on along the minus strand of JAEWDX010000031.1, from coordinate 1,293 downwards.
TGAATAAGGGCATGACCTGCCTCGTGGATTGCCACTCGTTTTTTTGTATCTTGTTCTTGAAGAGCCCGGGTCGTACTTCCTAAAATCGTTCGATCAAGTGCATAATCTAAGTCGGCCTTTGCAATAAGCTTTTGTCCATTTCGAACAGCTCTCCGACTGGCAATTTCAAAAAGCGAATGAAGATCAGCACCGGAAAAACCTGAGGTGCTTTCAGCTAGATTATTTAGTGAGCTTAGCACATCTTTCTCTAGCATGCGGTTTTTCGTATGGATTTCAATAATTTCCTTCCGCCCATTCATATCTGGAAGTGGAACATGAAATGAAAAATCAATTCTTCCCGGCCGTAAAAATGCTTCATCAAGCATATCTTTTCGATTTGTTGCCGAAATAAAAAGAATATCATCATTGGAATGTCCACCATCAAGCTGAACAAGAAGCTCGGTCAATGTTTTCTCACTTTCTTCTCCACCATGCTGCTTCCGCTTACTTGCAAGAGCATCGACTTCATCAATAAAGATGACGGCTGGCTTATATTTTCTTGCGTTTTGGAATAAGGTTCTTACGCGTGAGGCACCAACGCCAACGAACATTTCATTAAACGCTGAGCCACTCGTTGAAAAAAATGTTGCTCCTAATTCTTTAGCCATTGCCTGAGCAAGTAATGTTTTCCCTGTGCCAGGTGGTCCGTAAAGCAAAATTCCCTTCGGTGGCTTTACCCCCATCTTTCTTGCTTTGTCTTGGTTTTTCAGAATCGAAAGTGTTTGCATAATTTCTTCTTTCATTTCACCTTGGATACCGCCAACGTCAGCGAGTGAAATCGCAGGTAGGGGACTCGGTTTAGAAACGCTTTGTTTCATCAAGCTTGTTGCGCCCGCTCCACCTTTATTTTTTCGATAAAGAGAGAAGCCAATTGTAGTCAAAATGATGATCATTCCACCGAGTATCCAAGGAGTATACGGGCTGCTAGATGAAAAATTATATTGAACATGATAGTTTTCTACTAATTTATCAATCATCTGACTATTTGGTGGAATATGAGAAATATACTTACCATCATTTGTAATAATGGAAAGCTTTCCATCCTTTTGTTCATTTATCGTTACTAATTGCCCGTTTTGTGAAGAGATCAATTTTTCAACAGACGAAAAGGGGATCGTTTCAGTCTGATTTTTATTATAAACAGCCCAAGAAACAGCTGCTAACATCGATAGAAGGATAAAGGTAATTAGGATATACGTCGAAGCTTTTTTAAATTGCAATTTCAATTTTTTTCCTCCTCGTACATTGTATATC
>JAEWDX010000417.1 GCA_023389895.1 Bacillota bacterium | reverse complement strand
CTAAATAAACGAGTTAGACAGCTAGAAATGTTCATACACGAATATAGATTAATCGGTTCACTAGCTTCAGCTCAGCAGGAAGCTGCTGCGATAAACGAGATGACAAAGATAAGATATGATTAAAACTTGCCCCCATCCCGCAAACCAATCCGTTTTTGAAATTAGCTAAGAGAAAAACCTCAATGATATTCCCCTTTATAATTTACCTCATTAAAGAAAATCAATTGTTTCCCCCTATTCTCTCCAAATTTGTCCGACGCATTTGCGTCGGTTTTTTCAACCCGAGATATGTTTGATTTTTACAGAATTAAAACAATTTGGTGTCTTTTCTCGTTAGTCACTTTGAACTAGGAGGAATATCATATAAGTTTGTTGAAGTCTTAAAATGGAAAATAAATTCCAAAAATGTGAAATAATGAGCAAGGGAGTGAAAAAAATGATGAAAAATGAAGGAAGTGAAAAGAAGTCTAAACTACTTTTTACAGGAGAACTGAAGAATAATAAGTTAAAAATAGATCGCAAACTCAATTTTTCCGATGTACTCCAATTGATAAAGTCACAAACATCGAAGCCATATCAAAAAATCCCCATCGTTCAAAATGCCTCTTATATTTTTCAATACATCGAGAATGGCGATTGTAGAGTGATCCATCTAAGGTTTGATTCAAAAAATAACTTTATTTATGTGAAGGAAGGAGATGTACAATCAGCCTATCCTGTCCTTTCGAATTTTTTAATCATGGCTGAAAATCGAATCACCTATATGACCTTTCACCCAAACAGCCCAGAAATAGAAAAAATCAAAAAACAAATCCTCCATCAGCTTGAAATTAAGCGAATTGAGGATTGGTAACAAATAGCGTTATTTTGTTGTTTGGTTAGAGCGAATCGAGTTAGAATATCAAGAAAACAGATGAAAGTAGTCACTTTTTCGGAGTTTGAGCAAATGAGAAACATGAAAAAACAGATGGAAACAAATGTAAATAGTCGCTTTAACTGAGATTTAAATTAGGGGCTGTCTACTTCCTATGTCTAGCTTAAGGGAAGCACACACTAGCGGACAGCCCCAACCCCTTTTAATAAGAATTCAAACTCCTTTAATAAAACGTCTTCAAATGACCCTATTTAAGAAAACGCTAAGTGAGTGAGCAAGTCCTTGCGATCAAACGTCACTGTCGTTCAAAAGGACACTAAGTGAACAATCTTATACAAGAAAACGTCACCACCCTAAGAATACGTCAATACGTCAAATGAACAAGATCGCGTAATTCATCGGTGGAGAGCTCGGTTATCCAGCTGTCGCTTTGGATGATTTGGTCGTTAAGTGACTGTTTCTTCTCAAGCATCGCATCGATTTTTTCCTCAAGTGTTCCGGTGCAAATTAATTTATGAACATGGACGAATCGCTTTTGCCCAATTCGGTAGGCACGGTCTGTTGCTTGATTTTCAACGGCGGGATTCCACCAGCGATCATAATGAATAACGTGGTTAGCAGCCGTTAAATTTAATCCAGTTCCTCCAGCCTTCAACGACAACACGAAAATAGGAAATTGCCGTTCCTGAAATCGTTCAATCATTCGGTCGCGTTCGTTCTTTGGTACACTGCCATTTAGGAACGGAGCATCAAGCCCGAATTTCTCCTTCAGCACCATTCGAATCATATTCCCCATCGCAATATACTGAGTGAAGATTAAGCAGCTTTCTCCTTGCTCGAGAATAACTTCAACCAGCTCACTAAGCTTATCCAGCTTTGTTGAGCGCTCGATCGCCTTGACTGGCTTCTCCTCTTTTAAATAAAGCGCAGGATGATTACAAAGCTGCTTTAGTCGCCCAAGCATTTGCAGAACTAAGCCTTTTCGTTCGAAAGAAGACAGCTTATCGATTTCGGCAAATGTATCTTGAATAAGCTGTTCATAAAGAGATGCCTGTTCAACCGTCAATGGACAGTATTCTTTTTGCTCAAGCTTCTCCGGCAAATTAAGCGCTACATCCTCATCTTGCTTTGTCCGCCTTAGAAGGAAAGGGCGGATATAAGCTTGAAGCTGCTCAATTTTCTGCTTATCATTCTCCTTTTCAATTGGAAGAACAAAGCGCTTTTGGAATTGCCCCATGCTGCCGAGATAGCCGTGATTCGTAAAGTCAAAAATCGACCAAAGCTCAGATAAACGGTTTTCCATCGGTGTTCCAGTTAAAGCAATTTGATGCTTACCCTTCAATTTTCTTACCGCTTTCGATTGCTTCGTTTGCGCATTTTTAATATTTTGTGCCTCATCAATACTGATTGAACCCCAATTAAGGCTTTCAAAATCCGCCAAATCCAAATGTGTCAACCCGAAAGAAGTGAGGACAACATCAACCGAAGCTGCTTTTTCGACGAATGCCTCTCCTTTTAGACGATTGCTTCCATAATGGAGATAGACATCTAAAGAAGGAGCAAAACGTTCCATCTCTTTTTGCCAATTTCCAAGCACAGAGGTAGGACAAATAATGAGCGCTGGTTCGTTACGAGTAGACTCCTCCTCCTTCACTTTTAAAAGATAAGTCAGAAGTTGAATTGTTTTTCCGAGCCCCATATCATCTGCCAAACAAGCACCAAATCCAAAATTCCGTAAAAAGAGCATCCAACTCATTCCTTGCTGCTGATAGGGACGAAGCTCGCCATGGAAATCCTTGGGAACTTCTACAGGCGGAATTTGCTTAATATCTCGAAGTTGCCCGATCATCTTTCTCCATCCACGGTTCAACTCAATTTGAATGCGGGTAAACTCCTGTGGGTTTTCTAGCTCATCCTCAGACTCACCGTTATTCGCAAGTAGCTCCTGCTCAATTAAATCACGAACATGCAGCCCTTCTTTTTCCGCCTTTTTCATTAAATCTTGAATTTGACGGACGAAATGAGGGTCGAGCTTAATCCAGCGACCCCGAATGTAAACGAGCCGCCTTTTTTCTTCTACCATGCTGCGAAATTCCTCTTCTGATAAATCGACCCCATTCATGGAAATGCGCCAATCGTAATCAAGCATCGCCTGAAGCCCAACGAACGTCTGACGATGCCCTTGAGATTGTCCTTTAACACGTGCCTTCACTTTTAAGTTTGCGTTCTTCATCGCTTGCCACCATGATGGCAGAAGGATTTCAATGCCAAGGGAGAGCAAAGTTTCACTCGCCTCTGTTAAAAAAGTCCATGCTTCATCCTCGGTCAGCTGATTGGCTAATCCTTTTTCACCTGCAAGCCATGGAAAAACATTCAGCCATCTTTGCACTTCTTTATCCATCTCATCCTCATACTTTTTCCAGCCACGCGGGTAATTGGCGTAATCATACCGATCAATGAGTAAATCAGGCTGTTTTTTTCCTCGAAGAAAAATGCTTAAATCCCAAGTTCCATCAAGATCAGCCGGTTCCTCCAGTTTTAGTCCGAGATGAAAGGGAATGTCATTTTCCTTTAAGCCAATCCATTCTTGAAAGCTTTTATCATCAAAATAAGCAGCTAAGTCACGAGGGGAAAGCGCATCATTTCGCAGTTTCTGTAATTTGTCCCCAAATGCCTCCTTTAGTTTGCTGTTTCGATCTAAATAGCCATCAAGAGCATAATGAAATACATTTTCGACAAAAGTCTCAACTGATTGCTCAGCGATCGCTTGCTCCCAAAAACCCGAGTTGAATTCGGTGAGGACTCGTTCTGGCAATGCCCAGCGGAATTCATCCCGACCCCATGCTTCAAAATCAGGAAGCCATTCTCTTTCGTTAATTGCCTCATAAATCGGAAGGGCAGCGGCTAAGACAATTTGCGCCATTTCATCCCAGTCCAGTTCAATCAATTGATTGAACTGTTCTTTCGCAAATAGCGTCACTAATTCCCAACTATTAACAGGCTGGGATTTTCCATCATTCGTTGGTTTTTCGGCGAAATTTGTTCCGAAAAAACTTTCCTCATGATGATTGAAGAGCAGTCTGACCCAACTGTCAGTATGAATAAACGGACGAGATGGTTCTATTAACTCCACCTCATTCGTCCCATCTAAGTTGTTAGTCTTTAGCGCGAGCGTGTTTTCTTTTGCCTCTATATATTCCTGATTTTGACCGTTACTATGTTTGGGGGACGATTGGTTTTCTATTTTTTGAGTGGACAAATAATATTGGTCTGCTCCTATTTGCTCGATAAATATTTTTAAGCTTCTTGTTTTAAGCATCGATTAGCTTACCCCTTTGACATTCTTCCTGAAAAGCGCGAAGTCGTTTTGTTTTTTCAAGTAATGTATGCAAGTAAAGCTCCCAGTCATCCTGACGTTTTAATTTTTTATACAAAGTGCGGAGCTTTTTCATCTTGCGAACAGCATAGCGGTAATGATCTCTGCCTTTTTGTGAAATATGATCCTGAATCGCATGATGATAAAGTGGCAAAAGTAGTGCAGGTTCCTGTTTTTCAAGTACTTTTATCCGCGAGGTTGGAATGGAATCAAAATCCATCCCGACATATGTCTGTAAATCGATCCATTTATAAAAAGCTTGATTTTCAAAAAGAAAGTACTCATATTCGTTAAAGCTGTATGGCAGCGTTTCGCTTAGCGCCCTTTCAAATAAATCCATCCGTTCTGTTTCCGTACAATACGGTAGAATCTTCTTGAGAGCTAGCTTCGTATAATTTGTTTTTTCGTATTTATTATTGGATAGGAGAAGATAGCTATGCAATCGTTGAATGTATATTTCTACGAATGGCCCCATCCGCTGCCAGTCCTTATGAGCGGTAAATTCCTCAATCCAATAAGGGATGTAAGGGGTCATCCATTTATCTGTACGATGCAAAGTATCAAGTGCAATTTTGTCCTCTTTGGCAAGAATATGAAGATGGATGATGCCGATAATGATCGGAAGAGCAGTCTTTTTATGTGCTTGGAGCTTTTCATTTTCCTCCTCATACCATATCTTCTTTTTGAAAAAATTAGTCCATAATAATCGATATAAATGTGTTCGCTCATACTCGAAGGGGAAATCCACTGTTAAAAGAGTAGTCGTATCCATTTTTAGCTTTATAATAAATTCATCAAAAGCAAATGGAAGTGTATGAATGGATAATTTATCGATAATCTCAGCTATCTCATCGATCGTATCATGAAAAAGATGAATATAATAACGATTAATCATTTCCCTAGAGTGACCAAGCTTGACGCTAAATTTCATTAGTTTTTGAAAAGAAAAAATATAAGCAATCAAAAAGTAAAGCAGTCTCCACTCCTGTTCGAGAGGAGCGCCTGCCTTTAAGCGGCGTTCATAAACCTGGTAAAGCTCATTTATGACATAAGGCTTCGGCTCACCATGACCTTCCATGATGGTGTCAAAGCTATCATCAAACGTGGCAATCCAGCGATCGTAGTCAGGCTTTAAGCGACCTTGGGCTTTCAGAAGATCCTTTGCCGTTTGCAGTCCCAATTGCTTGGCTGTTTTTTTCTCCTTTAAGGGCTGGCGCCATTCCTCGACCCAAGTCGCTACACTTCTATTCTGGGAGAGAAGCTGAAAGAAAACAGCGAGCTTATGACGGCAAAACTGTTCAGCTGGGCAAGTACATTCACTTAAATGAATGAAATCCAAATCCAACTGCACCTTCGCAGGCGTCACATCCTGCACAGTGGCATGAATTCTATCACTATCAAAGCGAATCTGATAAACAAGACCTTGCCTGAATAACATGAGCCCGATCTGGACAAGGCGCTCATCTTCTTCATGCTCAGGACGTAGCATTCCCAACAAATCTCCTGCTGCAAACTGCAAAGGCTCAATAAATCTCTCTGGAATCATCATGCATTCACTCCTTCAAAAAATCCATTCCTATATTATACCATTTTGAAGGGAGGGGATGAAGAGGGGAGAGAAGAGTTTTAAACGATTGACTAAGAATAATAAACAATCTCTGTGAAATAATATAGTTGAAATCTCTATAAAGGTTTGAAATGGGATCTTCGCATTGTTTTTGAATATTTGATATTATAAAATGTGGCATTGAACCGCTTTATTTTCAAATTTCGAATGAATATTATCTTTCGTATAAGATGCTAGCATAAGAATAGCGAAAAGATAGTGGACGGTTAGCGATTAGCTAGCAATAACATCTTGAGTATAATGTGGATTTGTCAATCAAAAGTTGTATTTTTCCCCGTAATTATGTTAATCTAATAATTATCATTGAATCAAAAATATTTTTTTGTTTTACTCGGGAGGTATTCTTACCAGAATGGAGTTTAAAAATCTTTCTCAAGGGATAAAAATTAGTATTACCCGTTCTATTGCGACTTCCTTTGAACAGTATATGAATCGAATTGATTGGGACGAAAGACAATTTAATCTTCAACATTTTGTCGCTGAATGGCGAAATTATATCCATAATCATTCTTCTTGGTATGGACAAATTAGTGATGAATTGAAGGCGAGCACTGTTTTTCATGAAGAGCTGGCAGATAAAATAAATGTAACTTTAGATAAAATTTTATCTGAGGAACCAACAGAAGCTCAGATAGAAGAAATTGACAGCCTGTGTGCACAGCTTAAAGAAGATATCGATTATTCCTGTAAAATGGAAGCAAAATATGTAATTGAAAAAATGAAAGAAGAACTAAAAAAAAAGCAGAACAACTAAGGCCAGCAACAGAGAGAGAGCTCAAATACGCATCCATCCTCTATTATCATGCCTATGAACAAGAGCTCCCATTAAGAGGTTACCGAAAGCAAGATATTGAATATATCATTCAACAATTGAAAATAAAGATAGCAGGCGATAGTAATGAACAACCCCATGCTACCTTTATTTTGCATTGATTTATATAAATGAGTGAAATTTAATACTAATATAAAATCTCAATATTTCTCTTCTAAATAAGGATGTACCCATAAGTGATTTTTTGCCTATGGGACAGCCTTCTTTCTGTTTCTATGAAAAGACCTCCCTAGTATTATTACGCTAGCCACCCCAGTTGAAAAATGACCCATTTGTCGAAATTAATAATATTTTTTGGTTATTTAGTTCCTGTTTTTCTATTACCGATAAACTACTACTCTATCTCCATATATATATCCATACATAAATCTATATATAAATATAATGATACGAATATATCTAATTACCTATAGAAGGTAAATTTATATTGTTTTGTTAGGATATATATGGTAAATTTATATTGTTTTATCAATTCCAAACAATCTGAAAAAGGGGGAAGGGATTTGAAGAAAAGAAAGTTTATGAGATTTTTTAGTAGTATTCTCGCTTTCATTATGGTTCTATCATTGCTGTCACCTATATCGACATCAGCAAATGAACAGCAACCGAACCCATTTAAGCCAAATGGTATAGACGAAAGCAAGATGCAGCTGAAGGCAGCCGTTTTGGAACAATTAGATTTATCTGAAGGCTTGCCAGAACTCCATAAAGATTTACAAGATTTATCTGGAGATGAAGAAGTTGACGTTATTATTCAGCTATCAGAAAATCCAGTAGCTTTAGAAAAAGGAATTAGTAAATTAAAAGGAAGACAATTTACTAGTTCACAAGAAAAGCTAGTTAAAGAAAAAGTCATTCGGCAGCAGGCGTCTGTATCGAAAGAAATGACGATAAATGGAATTTCTTATGAAAAGGGATTTTCATTTGATACCGTTCTAAACGGCTTTGCTGCGAAAGTGAAGGCAGATGATCTTGAAAAGCTTCTTGCTATCAAAGGGGTTGCTTTAGTCGAGCCAGACACAACAGTCTATGCGCTGGAAGACAAGAATTTTCCAGAATTCTCGTCTGACCTTGAAAAGATTGAAAAAGATCATGAATTTGAAGCAGCCATGAACACAAGCATTTCATTCCTTGGCATTGAAAAGCTGTGGAATGAGGGATACAAAGGAAAAGGCATTAAAGTGGCAGTCCTTGATACAGGAATTGACCCAGACCACCCGGAATTTGAAGGAATCTACAAAGGTGGTAAGAACTTTATTCCAAATAGCTCAATGTATACTCGTGAACGCGCTGATGATGACGCTAGAGAAACATCACCGATAGAGCGCCCAGCTAGCCAGCCAGAGTTTAATCCTGTGACTGGGAGTCCATTTTACACATCCCATGGGACCCATGTAGCTGGTACGATTGCAGCAATCGGAGCAAATGAATATGGCATTAAAGGGATTGCCCCAGAAGTTGATCTTTATGCTTATCGCGTACTTGGAGCATATGGTAGTGGCTCCAATTCTGGTAT
>JAEWDX010000416.1 GCA_023389895.1 Bacillota bacterium | reverse complement strand
GAACGCCAATGGTCAAGCAATATGAAAAAGGGATGCTCAAATTTCTTTCTTTTCACGATTATGTAAGCTTAGTATGTGATCAATTAGAAATTTTACCACCTGAAATGATTATTCATCGGATTACAGGTGATGGTCCAATTGAACTCATGATCGGTCCAATGTGGAGTGTCAATAAGTGGGAGGTTCTCAATGCGATTGATGATGAATTAAAGCGGAGAAATAGCTGGCAAGGGAAGTTTTTTGCGCGAAACAAAATTGAGGTACAGCCATGAAGCTAGATGGGATTTTACCTTTTGCACGGCATTTATTAATAAAGGCAGTATCGCCTGGAGATATTGTTGTTGATGCAACAGTTGGCAATGGTCATGATACCGTCTTTCTTGCTGAATTAGTCGGCCAATCGGGCTTTGTTTATGGCTTCGATATTCAAGAACAAGCACTTCGGAAAACAAAAATTCGTTTAGAGGAAAAACACGATCCGAAACAAGTTTCTTTATTCCATAAAGGGCATGAGCATCTTCTTTCCTGCATAGCTGAAAGCCACCATGGTCACGTTAGTGCAGCGATTTTTAATTTAGGCTATTTGCCTGGTGGTGATAAAAAAATTGTCACAGCGCCTAATACAACCATCTCAGCAATTAAGCAGCTTCTTGAAATAATGGCACCCGAAGGAATCATCGTCCTTGTTATTTATCACGGTCATGATGAAGGTGCAGTCGAAAGAGATGAGCTTCTTAAATACGTCATGCAATTAGATCAAAAAAAGGCCCATGTTCTGCAATATCAGTTTACAAATCAACAAAACAACCCACCTTTTATCATTGCGATTGAGAAGAGATAATCTCAAGTTGCAATAAAGTACAGAAGAAAGCCCCGAAATTTTCTATAACAGAGAATTTCGGGGCTTTTCAATGATGATGAATGCTCAGATTTATATGCCTCAATGCTCACTCAATTAAATCGCCATTTTTGCAAGGCTCGGTATGCTCGACCATTAAAGTAGAAAAACATACTAACAAGCCCACCCTTTTTTATGATGCTTTTTGCGAGCTTTCTTATCTTTTTCTGCTTTCTTACCTTTTCATCAGACAAATAAACCCCTAGTAACCCTCGATTGATTAACTGATGAAAACGTTTATGTGGAAGCTTCTCGGTATGCTTGTCCGCTTCCTTTACGAAATGCTTCAGTCGTGCGAAAAGCTTTTCTTCATTTTCATAATAAAAACAGAAATTCAAATCACCTTCGACCCGATCTTCTTCTTGATCAATGAAATAATCTAACAATATATGCAAGCCTTGTATGTACGGAAAATAACCATTGCGAATTTTCCCAACATAATCCATCTGAAAATCATCTCTTAAGGCATACGAAACAAGACAGAAAATCCCTAAAGTTGAACCGGAACAGGCTGAAAACTCATACCACTCCATTTCTGGAATTTGATCTTTATTTTCAGCAAACCAGCCTTGAAGACGAGGTACACGTTCCTCCACTTTCACATGCTTGTGAATTTGCAAATCACAATAGTATTGGCAAAGCTCGCGTAAGCACCCTTTTATTTTTTCATAATTATCTAATTTAGATAATGTTTCCCTACAAGTCAAAACGAGTTCATTCAAGTAATTTCCATCATTTTTTTCTTCACGGAAGCGATAATAGTCTTTCAGTGTAGCATCAATTGATAATGCATCCATCATTGATTCATGAAGTGCAGCAAAATCATCTGGGTCTAAAGACGTACTACGATCACATAAATTATCTAAATAGTCACTAATGGTTTGATAAGCAACAATGAACTTAATCGCCTGTGGAAATTCTTTCTCTGCAATTAGCCCCATAATTGCACCACCTTCACAATGAAAGGTTTTATCCTCGATACTTGCTAACGCTTGCTTTCGAAGTTCAGGATCAGGGATAACTTTAGCCCTCGTTTTCCAATAGCTAAGCTCTTGATGAACTAATGGGAATATTTTTCGATACACTTTTGACATTAAACTAATAGGCATTGAAGGTACATCCATCGATTTCTCACCTCAATTTAGCAAAGTATCATACAAGATAGCCAATCGCCTTTAATTGACTATTAACAAAATCCTTCGCATATTCGAATACATCATCTCGTTCTGGCTCATTAAAGATTTCATGATAACTTTTTGGCCATTCTTTAAATCGTTTTTCAGAAAATGGAGCAAGATTAAACCAATCATTGACCGTTTTCTTGTCAACAATTAAATCATCTCCCCCCTGCATAACAAGCAGCGGAACATCTTGAATTTTATCGAGCTTTTCAAACGCGATCTTCATGGCATGCGTAAGCTCGCGATACCATCTGACCGATACCTTTGTTACATATAACGAATCATTTGAATCAGCATCCCGTACGTCTTGATTGCGGGTTGCTAAATCTACACTAATTCCTGAGTTAATTCTTAAGCTCGGGATCATGACATTTAAACCATGTGAAACAATATCCAACATTTTTGAAGGCTTTTTCATTAATCCTAGGCAAGGCGAAGATAGAATCACACCAGCTAATTTCAATCTTTCTTCTTGTAATAACCGAATGGCAACAAGTCCACCCATACTATGCCCTAATAAAAAAACCGGCAGTTCAAATTGATAGGCTGCCTGTATCCAATCCTTAACTTCGAAAATATACTCATCAAATGCGTCAATATGGCCTCGTCTTGATCTTGTTGTCATCCCTTGCCCAGGAAGATCACCCATTATTACATGAAAGCCTGATAAACGCCACATTTCAATGAGCCAGCCGTATCTACGATGATGCTCCATCGCACCATGTACCATGACAATTACAGCCTTCGCTTCTCCCTCAGCTTCCCACTTCCACATAGTTTCTCCTCCTAAACACCATATATTTTAGATTATAGCTTACACGTTCTATTCTTCCCAATATTTCACTCTTTCCCACCGGATTGAAATCAGTTAGTGCTCATTTTCAATGATATTATCTTTAATCTATTTTATGGTAAAATCAATTTATTATTTTAGTTAAGGGAGTGTTTTTTTTATGATTTATCCATTTAACGAAAAAATGCCGAAAATTGCGGAATCTGCATTTATTGCTGATTATACAACGATTACAGGTGATGTGGAAATCGGTGAGGAATCAAGCATTTGGTTTAATACTGTAATAAGAGGGGATGTCGCTCCCACTATTATTGGAAAAAAGGTCAATATTCAGGATCAATCTGTTCTTCATCAAAGTCCAAACAATCCATTAGTTCTTGAGGATGAAGTAACGATTGGGCATCAGGTGATTCTCCATAGCTGTATCATTCGAAAAAAAGCACTCATTGGGATGGGTTCGATCATTCTCGATCAAGCTGAAATTGGTGAGGGGGCATTTATTGGCGCTGGAAGCCTCGTTCCCCAAGGAAAGAAAATCCCTCCAAATACACTTGCCTTTGGTAGACCAGCTAAAGTAATTCGCGAATTAACACCCAAAGATATTGAAGATATGGAGCGCATTAGTCGAGAGTATGCCGAAAAGGCGCAATATTATAAGTCATTACAGGAGTAGAAATGATTTAAACCAAAACGGACTTGTTTGAAAAGTCCTTCTACTTTTCAAGCAGCAATCTTCTTTCGGATAAACATTTATTTTGTATGATTACCGCTGTTGTATGACTGAATCATCGGTTTT
>JAEWDX010000411.1 GCA_023389895.1 Bacillota bacterium | reverse complement strand
CCATGCTTAGCCAATATGTAATTGTGAATCCTGACGAAAGAAAAAATTCCATTATTTCACAAATAAAGAGATTAGAAGAGGAAAATAATTGGATTATTCCGATTGATGAAGATTTATTGGAAGAAGTTACAAATCTTGTTGAGTACCCAACTGCCTTATTTGGGCGCTATGAAGAAGAATTTCTTCATATACCTGATGAGGTTCTCATTACTTCAATGAAGGAGCATCAGCGTTATTTTCCAGTGAAATCAACAGATGGCAAGCTTCTACCATTCTTTATTACTGTTCGGAATGGCGGCCATGAATTTCTTGAAAAGGTTGCAAAAGGGAATGAAAAGGTTTTAAGAGCACGCCTTTCTGATGCAGCTTTCTTTTATAAAGAAGATCAAAAAACAGCTATCGAGGATTCCTTAGTGAAATTAAATTCTATTGTATATCATGAGGAAATTGGAACACTTGCCAAGAAAGTTGCAAGAGTTCGTAGGCTGACAAATAAAATCGCTGAAATTCTTCATTTTAGTCAAGAGGAAAGAGAGACAGCGGATCGAGCAGCAGAAATTTGTAAATTCGATCTTGTCTCTAATATGGTATATGAGTTCCCAGAATTACAAGGATTTATGGGAGAGAAATATGCATTGCAAAAAGGTGAAACAGAGCTAGTTGCAAAGGCGATTAATGAGCACTATATGCCGCGCAATGCTGAAGATAGTACACCTAGCAGCAATGCAGGCGCAGCTCTTGCAATGGCTGAAAAACTAGATACGATTGCTTCATTCTTTGCAATTGGAATGATTCCAAGCGGCTCTCAAGATCCCTATGCATTAAGACGCCAAGCAACAGGCATTGTCCAAATCCTTTTAACTAAGGAGTTTACGATTTCCTTCGAAGAAATGCTAGATGCAGCTTTAACTCAATTAGAGGAAGCAGGAATTGTGAAAAAGGAAAGGTCAGAGCTTGTGAAGGAGATTCGCTCATTCTTTAAGCAAAGAATTAAATATCTTCTTCAAGAAAAGCATGTTAGACATGATATTATCGATGCATGTTTAGGCAATGCAATTGGAATCGTGTCTTCCCTTGTGAAAAGAGCAGAGGTTCTTGAATTGAGGAAAAATGAAGAGGGCTTTAAAGAGAGTATTGAGGCATTAAGCCGAGTTGTCAATATCTCATCAAAAGCTGATGAAATGACTGAAATAAATCAAGACCTTTTTGAAAATGAATATGAGCAAAATCTTTACCGTGAGTTCTTACAACTTTCTAAAAAAATGGCTGGAAATATGACGGAAGAAGAAAAGTTTACTTTGCTTATCTCCTTGAGACCGAATATTGAGCAATATTTTGATCATACGATGGTTATGAGTGAAAAGAGTGAGGTTCGCATAAATCGCTTGAATCAAATGGCTAGCCTTGCAGATATCATTAAAAGATTTGCAAATATGAATGAGATTATTGTGAAATAAGTATATACTTACTAAAAAGGCGCTTCCGCATTTCATGTGTCTAGCTCCGGGTGCCATCGGCACCCTCCGCATTTCTTGTTAAGGGTGGTGAGTACGATCGAGTTAAATAAACGGCAGGAAAAAATATTGGAAATTGTGAAAGAGAACGGCCCAATAACAGGTGAACACATTGCCGATCAATTGAATCTGACGAGGGCTACATTAAGGCCTGACCTAGCTATATTAACGATGGCTGGTTTTTTGGATGCAAGACCACGTGTTGGCTATTTTTACACAGGAAAATCAGGATCCCAACTATTAGTTGAAAATTTAAAGAAACTCTATGTTAAGGATTATCAGTCAATTCCTGTTGTCGTAAATGAAAATGTATCTGTTTATGATGCTGTTGTTACAATGTTTTTAGAGGATGTCGGTACATTATTTGTTGTTGATCAACATTCATTACTTGTTGGGGCTTTATCACGGAAAGATTTATTACGGGCAAGTATTGGAAAGCAGGAATTGACGACAATTCCAGTCAATATTATTATGACGAGAATGCCTAATATTGCCATGTGTCAAAAAGAAGACTTATTAATTGATATTGCGAAAAAACTGATTGAAAGACAAATTGATGCTTTGCCGATTGTAAAAGAGGTGGACAAAGGTTTTGAAGTGATTGGTAGAATTACAAAGACAAATCTTACAAAGGCCTTTTTAGCTTTAACGGAGGATAAATGAGGGAAGTTAAGGAGATGGTGTTGAGGATGAATAACAAGCCAATCATATATGTAGTGTCTGACTCAGTCGGGGAGACAGCTGAGCTTGTTACAAAAGCTGCTCTGAGCCAATTTAATGGCAGTGAGATTACACTAAAGCGGTTTCCATATGTTGAAGAAAAGGTACATATTGATGAAGTGATCTCGCTAGCTAAATTGGAAAATGGCATGGTTGTTTATACACTTGTAAAACCTGAAATACGTCAATATATGCAAAAAATGGCCGCAAAAGAAAATCTTTACGCTCTCGATCTGATAGGGCCTTTAATGGACGAAATCGAGAAGGTCTACGGAAAGAGACCACTCTTTGAACCTGGTCTTGTTCGGAAACTTGATGAGGATTATTTCAAAAAAATTGAAGCGATTGAATTTGCGGTGAAGTATGATGATGGCCGTGATCCAAGAGGGATATTGAAAGCCGATATTGTTCTTGTCGGTGTGTCTCGAACTTCAAAAACACCACTTTCTCAATATTTAGCTCATAAACGACTTAAAGTTGCCAATGTACCTTTAGTACCTGAAGTAGATCCACCTGAAGAATTATTTCTTGTCCCACCTGAAAAATGCTTCGGTTTAAAAATCAGTCCCGAAAAGCTTAATCATATTCGCAGGGAACGCCTTATTTCATTAGGATTGAATGATAATGCAATTTATGCAAACATTGAACGAATTAAAGAAGAAATTGTATATTTTGAATCGATTGTAAACCGAATAAATTGCCCCGTTATTGATGTAACGAATAAAGCTGTAGAAG
>JAEWDX010000294.1 GCA_023389895.1 Bacillota bacterium | reverse complement strand
CCACATATTACTGCAACATTTGAAAAGTGGAAACAAAAAAGATGCTCTAATGGAAACTAAAGGGGTAGCTTTTTCAACAGAATAGAAAGAAAGATGCTCTAATGATTGCAATAGAGGTATCTTTTTTCCGTTAGATGACAATAAAGGTGTTTAATTACAAATAAATTTTTTTACAATAATGCTGTTTAAAAACTTCAATCCTCTTATTCCATTAAAAGGCCAGATTTCTGAATAAGGACATTGTAAAAAGTGTGCTAAATTAAATGGTGTTTAAGTAAAAATGGAGAGGTTACATGCATGTATCTGCTTTTATCAATAATTTTAAGTGCTGTATTAGGGTACATTTTATTGATAATTGGACCACTTGTTGGTGGTATTGTTGCTTTTGGAATTGTTGTGGGTTGTATTTTTAGAGGATTATATTTACTAAACGATATTCATTTCAAACATATCACCTAAAGAAGATAAAATCCAAGAAGCGAATAAAAAATATTAAGATGAAAAAGAGTAAAATTTTATTAAATTGTCGGACGCAAATCTGCAATATATAAATAGGGCTCAAAAATTATTTGAAGTAAGGTTTTATCAATGTGGGAACTTGGGTATGTAAACAATACATTATAAACAACAAGATGTCTGAAAATTGGCATTTTAATTGCTTGTTAATAAATAATCATATACAATTTATCTAAAATACTAGTAGAGAGGGAGGTAAATCGCATGGTTCGTTATATGGTGTGAACAAGCTAACTGAATTCCTTTTAAAACACGAAAAACAAAAAGGAATTTAGGAGGAATCATGATGAATAAAGAAAACAAATTGAACTACTTAGAAGAAAAACAGAAGGAGCTACTATTTTCGGGCGCTTTCTACGCTCAAAGAGGAAATGAAACGCTAGAGGGAAGTAATGGCTTCGCAAATCGTTCGGAGAAAATTGGTAATCAAGTGAATACGAGGTTTGCGATTGCCTCTGGTTGTAAGATATTTACATCAGTAGCTATTTGTATGTTGGTTGAAGCCGGAAAAATTTCTTTTGAATCAAGATTAGAGGACTGTATTGATACAGAACTTCCGTATTTTGACAAGGATATTACCATCCACCACTTACTAACACATACGTCAGGTGTGCATGACTATTTTAATGAAGAGATAATGGATGATTTCGAGTTGTTGTGGAAATCACGGCCTATGTACCACATTCGGTCTCCAAGGGATTTCTTACCCATGTTTCAGAATGAAAGAATGCAAGCAAATATTAATCATTCGTTTCAGTACAACAACACTGGTTATATATTACTAGGTCTTATTGTAGAACATGTGGCCAAGTGTGGTTTTGCTGAATTCGTTGAAGAACATATTTTTCGTAAAGCTGGCATGAAAAATACCGGATACTTTGAATTAGACCGGTTGCCAGAACGAACAGCACTTGGATACATTGAGGAGCCGGAAGGGACTTGGAAAACAAATATTTATTCCTTGCCAGCTAAAGGCGGACCAGATGGGGGAGCGTTTGTCTCGGTCGAAGATATGATTAGATTCTGGCAAGCATTAACGAATCACCAACTGTTGTCTGAGGAAATGACTCAAATATTATTGATGCCGTGTGAGGTAGTTGTTGCAGAGGATAATATATATTATGGATATTGCGGTTATATGGAATTAAACGATTCTAAAAAGGTAGTTAAGTATATTCAGATGGGATATGATCCGGGTGTGAGCTTCCGTGCAGTATACTATCCAGGCACTAAAACGACAATCGTAGTCTGTTCCAATGAATCAGAAGGTGCTTATGAACTTCTGAAAGAGATTGAAAATATCATATAACTAGGAAAACGGTCATGCAAGAGGGATTAACGAATATGTTAGTCCCTCTTGTTCGTTCGCTCAGTCTATATATTCGCATTGTTGGTTATATAAGAACTTAGATAAAGTTCTATTTATTCATCAATCGGGCGCATTGTGGAACAATCCAGCAATTTAAACGATTTTATTTTAAAATCTATGGGATGTTATCCAGCAATTGCACCAAAAATTAAATAACTTTATTTTTACACCGTCCATATTTTCGGACGGTGTAACGTGTATTTTTAGCCTCAAAAATAGACAACTTTATTGTCATTACACATTTTCTATGGAATAGAAAGAAAGATGCTCTAATGCCACAGATTGCGGCAACATTTGAAAAGTGGAAACAAAAAAGATGCTCTAATGGAAACTAAAGGGGCAGCTTTTTCAATAGAATAGAAAAAAGGGGCTCTAATGGAAGCTAAAGGGGCAGCTTTTTCAATAGAATAGAAAAAAAGATGCTCTAATGGAAGCTAAAGGGGTAGCTTTTTCAACGGAGTAGAAAGAAAGATACTCTAATGCCACAGATTACGGCAACATTTGAAAAGTGGAAACAAAAAAGATGCTTTAATGGAAACTAAAGGGGCAGCTTTTTCAACGGAATAGAAAAAAAGATGCTCTAATGCCACAAATTGCAGCAACTTTTAAAAAAGGTAAACATAAAAGATACTCTAATGCCATAGATTACAGCAACATTTGAAGGATCTTATTCTCGTAAAACTGCTCATTTAATCTCGAAAAAGCTAAGCGGCAAAACATAAAAGCAAGTGAGGAAAAACGACTCCAGCTCGTTTTTCTCCACTTGCTTTTTAATAGGGCCATATCAGACAGCTTCATCAATACGAAGTTAATCTTTTTTCGTTAATTGTAAAGCTTTTTTAATGTCTTTAAAGGAGTTCGATTTCCCGTACATAAGAACACCGCCCTTATATACCTTTGCACCAAAAATCGCTAGGATCACGATCGTAATGATTAAAATTACAATTCCTAGAATTGGCTCCCACGCTGGCAATGTTAGCATACCGACTCGCATAAACATGAGCATTGGTGTAAAAAAGGGAATATAGGATGTAACTGTAATAAAAGGCATATCAGGTGTTCCGAGACCGAACATAGCAATCATAAAGCCTGCCACTACTAATAATGTCATCGGCATAATCGTTTGTTGAACATCCTCAATTCTACTAACGAGCGAGCCTAAAAATGCCGCCAATGTCGCATACAGGAAATAGCCTAATAATAAAAATATTAATGCATAGATGATCGTTGAAAGCGGAATATCACTAAATCCAAAGACATCAAAAAATCCTCCCTGCATTGATTCTAAATTACTTTTAATCGAAACATAACCGATTAAAAAAATCACGGCCATCTGTGTCAAGCTTAGCAAGGCAACCCCTAGTATTTTTGCAAACATTTGTTTAACTGGTGATACACTAGAAATGAGAATTTCCATAACCCTAGATGATTTTTCCGTCGCAACCTCTGTAGCAATCATACTCGCATAGAGAATAACGGAAAAATAAATAATAAATAATAGTACATAAACAAGTCCTCTTGCTTGACTTAGCTCTTCCTCCGTTTTCGCATTTTCCTCAAGTGGGATTTTACTAAAAGCTACAGGCTCATAAAGCTTGTTTAATTGTTCTTGCGATAAATTAATTTGTGATGCAGCAAAGTTCGTCTTCATCTGTTGCAAATATTGCTCAAGCTCTGATGAAAGCGAAGAATCTGCTATTGTCATCGCTTTATATGAAGCTTCTGGAAGATTCTCATCATTAGCTGATAAAATAAGCAATCCTTGATAATCACCAGATCTTACTTTATTTTCTGCTTCATCCTCTTTACCGTTAAAAGACTCCAACTTGATTTTGCTATGATTTGCTGCTAATTGTTCCGATAATGGTTTGAAAAACTCACTCGTTTCATCGATAACGACAACTTTATCAAACTGATTTTCTCCTTTATTGAAAAGATCGATTATTTTTGAAATATTTGTTAATCCGACTACGAGAAGTACGGTAATTAAAGTCGTAATGATAAATGATTTCGTTTTCAGCTTAGAAATATAAGTATGCCAAAGAATAATCCAAAAATTACTCATAGGAAGCACCTACCTTTTCAATAAAAATATCATTTAATGAAGGTTCTTCAAGCACAAATTTTCGGATGAATCCTTTAACAACGATCTCCTTCAAAATTGCTTCCGCAACATCCTCTCCTGTAATTTGAAGATGAATACCTTCTGTTGTTATGCGTGATCTCGTCACACCAGAATAATTCTCTAAAAAGGCTAAATCAAAATCGGCATGAATAACGAGATTCTTTTTCCCGAACGCTCGCTTTATTTCTTTTAATGCTCCTTTTACGACCGGCTTTCCTTTATGCATTATACAAAGATGTTCACACATTTCCTCAACATGTTCCATTCGATGTGAGGAAAAAACAATCGTTGTACCTCTTTCCTTTAAATCAATAACGGCATCTTTAAGCTGCTCAACATTAACCGGATCAAGTCCGCTAAAAGGCTCATCAAGAATTAATAGCTTTGGCTTATGAATAACTGCCGTAATAAATTGGATTTTTTGCTGATTTCCTTTCGATAGCTCCTCTACTCTTTTATCAACATATTCAGGAACTTTAAATCGATCGAGCCAATAATTAAGCTCCTTTACTATTTCCTGCTTCGGCATTCCTCTTAGTCTTGCTAAATAAACAATCTGCTCCCTTACCTTTAGCTTCGGATACAATCCTCTTTCTTCAGGTAAATAGCCAATAAGCGGGCTTGTTGAATAATCGATTGGTTTTCCATCCCATGTAATCCGCCCATCACTTGCATCAAGCAAACCGAGGATCATCCGAAATGTTGTTGTTTTCCCTGCACCATTTGCACCTAGGAAACCAAACATTTCTTTCTCAGGGATTGAAAGGGAGAGATCATCCACTGCCATAAACTTTCCAAAACGCTTTGTCACATGCTCTAATTGTAGTCCCATTCTTTAACAACCTCCTTCACCAACTACTAATACGACTTACATGAAAAAAAGGTTCAATTTTTATTATTTTTGTAGATTTTTAATCTTTGCATAATTGGAATAATTATGTCAGAATAATAGTAACGATAAATCTTTAAGAGGAGGGATTTACTTTGAAAACATATAAACTAACTGCATTTGAAGCTAACGGAGAAAAGCTTGTTGATGAAACCTTTCAAGCAACAAATAATGAAGAGGCAAAAGGAACAGGAGAAAAATTACTAACTCAGCTGGGCTTCCATGAAAAAACACATCGCTGCACTTCGCCAACTGGAGAATTAATCCTATTTCACGCATAGTGCCATCATAAGAATGAAGCAAAATATCGTTAATTTATGTTAAAATTTCAGTCGTCCCATAATGTCAAAATTATGGGACGACTGAAATTTTATTTACCTTTGAAATTCGGCCTACGCTTTTCGATAAACGCTTGGACACCTTCTTGATGGTCCTCTGTTTGCCTCATTTTATATTGGCTCTCTTTTTCAGCCTGAAGAACTTTTGCTAATTGTGGACTATTCTTATCTGCGAAGATTTTTTTCGTTTCGATCATCGCTTTAATCGGACTGTTCAGCCATCTTTGTAGCTTTGCATCTATTGCTGAGGATAATTCACCTTCAACTATTTCATTAACAAGCCCCAAAGAATACGCTTCCTCTGCACTTAAGGGTTTCCCTTCCCAAATTACATGTTTCGCTTTATCCTCGCCAAGTCGTTTTTCCAAAAAATAATGACCACCGCCATCAGGAATTAACCCAACTCCGATAAAGTTCATTGCCAGTTTGCTAGATTTATCGGCAATGATATAATCTGTTGCTAAAGCAATGCTCAGCCCAAGTCCAGCGGCAGCACCTGAAACGGCAGCAATTGTTAATTTCGGCAAGGTGTAGAGCGAATGTACAATATTGCTAATCATTTCCATTATCTCTGGGAACCTCGTGTTATCTGCAGCTAGCATCGTCTTAATATCACCACCTGAACTGAAGGCTCGCCCATTTCCTTTTAAAACAACAAGATCAATTTCATCTAACGTACTTATTTCTTTCAATGTTGCGGCTAATCCCTTTAGCATGTCGACATTTAGTGAATTTAATGATTCTGGTCTATTCAATTCAACTGTTGCGACACGGCCACTTACTTGTAAAATGACGGTTTCAGTAACAAATTCTATCGCCAATTTACTCCCTCCCCTTATTGTATTCCCATCCATTATATAGAAAAAAGATATTTTTAAAAACATTTGTTTGAAAAATTCTAAATTTTTTCATAAACAAGAAGCTACTAAAAGAAAAATCCTCTAGTAGCTTCAATTAACATTTTTAATTATTTTCAATATATTCCTTTTGAACTTGATCTCTCAATGCCATCTTCAGGAATTTCCCAACAGATGTTTTTGGAATTTCTTCCATGAATAAAATTTCATCTGGAAGCCACCATTTTGCAAATTGCGGCTCTAGAAATTCATAAAGCTCCTCTTTTATATCTTTTCCTTTATAGGCATCCTTTAAGACAACACAGGCAACTGGACGCTCCTGCCATTGTTCATGCGGAACAGCAATAACAGCCGCCTCAAAAACAGCCTCATGAGCCATCAGCGCATTTTCGAGATCAACAGAGGAAATCCATTCTCCTCCACTTTTAATCAGATCCTTCGTGCGATCAACAATTTTCATAAATCCTTCTTCATCAACTGTTACGACATCGCCTGTATAAAGCCAGCCATCTCGGAATGCATCAGCAGTTCTTTCATCCTGATAATATTCAGAAGCAATCCACGGCCCGCGAATCGCAAGCTCGCCCATTTCTTTTCCATCCCAAGCGGCTTCACCATCTTTGCCAACAACCTTCATCTCAAGCCCCGGCACTAGAATACCTTGTTTTGCTTTAATATTGATTTGCTCTTCAGCAGAAAGCTCCTCTTGATAGCTTTTTAAAGTAGAAAAAACGACGAGCGGACTCGTTTCAGTCATTCCGTATGCATGCATAAATGGAATTTTATGTTTTTGCTGAAACGCTTTAATCATGCCCTTAGGAGCTGCTGCTCCACCGCAAAGAAGCCCTCTTAATGAACTCATATCATAGCTTTTTTCATCTAACTCTTTTAAAAGTCCAAGCCAGATTGTTGGTACACCAGCCGTAATCGTAACCTTTTCAGCCTCAATTAATTCAGCCAATAATTTCGGTGTAAAATAAGGACCTGGCATAACTAAACTTGTTCCGAACCAAACTGCAGCAAATGGCAACCCCCATGCATTTACATGAAACATCGGCACAACTGGCATGGCAATGTCCTTTTCACTAACTGCAGCACTATCAGCCATTCCTAATGCCATACTGTGGAGAACAATCCCTCGATGTGAATAAATAACCCCTTTCGGATTTCCAGTAGTCGCAGATGTATAGCACATCCCAGCAGGTGCATTTTCATCGAGATCATCTGGATATTCGTATTCACCAGTTGCTTCCTCTAATAATTTTTCATAATGATAAACAGGCGCCAGAGAAGTTTTAGGCAATTCAGGCTCATCTGTCATAATAATAAACGCCTTTACTGTTGGAAGTTTATCCTTGATCGCCTCAATTAAAGGAAGGATATCGGAATCAATTAACAGCACCTTGTCTTTCGCATGGTTAATAATATAAACAATATGCTGTGGAGAGAGACGGATATTGATCGTATGTAAGACGGCCCCACTGCATGGAATCGCGAAATACGCTTCTAAATGCCGATGATGATTCCAAGCTAATGTGCCAACCTTGTCTCCCCTCTCTACTCCAAGCTTAACTAGACTCTCAGCAAGTTTCTTCGTTCGTTCAGCAATCTCCTTATAGGTCAATCGCTGAATACCGCTTGCCGTTCTTGATACTACCTGCTTCTTTGGAAAAAATTTCTCTGCTCGTTTCATCATTTGCGGCATGGTCAAAGGTGTTTGCATCATCATATCGATTCCTCCCTTTCGTAGTAAGCGCTTTCATTCTAGGCAGTTAGCATTAAGTGTACTATAGTAATTCTACTAAAT
>JAEWDX010000018.1 GCA_023389895.1 Bacillota bacterium | reverse complement strand
GTGAAATATTTCGGATGATAGGAAAAACTTGCTAAGTAAATGCTATTAGCAATGACTTTTGCCATATTCATAACAAGATGAAGTCTCGTATTTTGTAGAACCAAATATTCCATAAAGCCACCAACATTCACTATTCCCGTTATATATATGTGGCCAACTTCAGGAAGTTCTTTATTAACACCAGCACCAGGTTTAATGGGACCTTCTCCAATTTCAATACTACCGACACTTTTCAAACGCCCTAAGCAAGCATCAATCCCAATGATAAATGGATTTAAATGCTTCTTCTTTATTTCTGCTAACTTTTCCTCTAAATTAACAGCATGGATCGGATTCTCAAGCGTTCCATATATGAAAAAGGATGAAAGTCTTTTATCTTTAAGTAATGTTCCGATTAATGGGCCTAATGAATCACCAGTGGAGCGATCTGTTCCAATACAAACGAAAACAATAGGTTGGTTGCTGAGCTTTGAAGGCAATAATTCAATTATCTCTGCTGCTAATGTATTAGCGACTCCTAATTCATTATGCGAAATCCGCACTGGATTGCTATTTTTTCCGAACAAATTTTGTTTGAAATTCATTCACTCCACTCCTGAAAAAATTTTAAGTAATAACAGTATACGGAAATATTTCAAATTCTATTCATGCTGATTTTCAATCTGTCATTTTTTTATATGGATTTTATTGTGATTGATAGATAAAATGAGCTTAATAGAGAAATTGTAGAGTTATTAAGGAAATGGAGGGATCAAGGTGGAGCAAAAGGAATTTGGGCTAAATGATATTGTCGAAATGAAAAAGGCGCATCCGTGTGGGACAAATCGTTGGAAAATCATTCGGATGGGAGCGGATATTCGAATAAAATGTGAAGGCTGTGCCCATAGTGTCTTAATCCCGCGAAGAGAGTTTTCACGAAAAATGAAAAAAATTCTCATCAAGCATGAGGAAGAATGAGGGAGGCATTCCTTAAGTGGGAATGTCCTTGTCTTTTTACGGGTAAATCTCTATAATTGTGGAGGACTTACTTGCTTGAAATTATTTCAAATGAGTAAAACGCTTTAATGTACCTTATTATATAGACTAATAAATGCTCGTCATAGAAATTTAAAATCCATCTAGGAAGAGGAGTGGCAATAAATGGCTTTAACAGCTGGGATTGTTGGTTTGCCGAATGTGGGTAAATCTACTTTATTTAATGCAATCACACAAGCAGGAGCGGAATCAGCAAACTATCCTTTTTGTACGATTGACCCAAACGTAGGAATTGTGGAAGTGCCAGATTTCCGTTTAAATAAATTAACGGAGCTTGTCCAACCAAAAAAAACAGTGCCAACTGCGTTTGAATTTACGGATATCGCGGGCATTGTAAAAGGGGCAAGTAAAGGTGAAGGTTTAGGCAATAAATTTTTGTCTCATATTCGTGAAGTGGATGCAATTTGTCAGGTTGTACGCTGCTTTGCCGATGATAATATTACCCATGTTTCAGGAAAGGTTGATCCTATTTCTGATATAGAAACAATCAATTTAGAATTAATTTTAGCTGATCTTGAATCTGTGGAAAAGCGAATTGTTCGTGTTGGGAAAATGGCTAAACAAAAAGATAAAGAAGCGATGATTGAAATAGAAATTCTTGAAAGATTAAAGGAAGCATTCGAAGCGGAAAAGCCTGCCCGTACGGTTGAATTTACAGAAGAACAAATGAAAATTGCAAAAGGTCTTCATCTTTTAACGATCAAACCAGTTCTTTATGTTGCCAATGTTAGCGAGGACGAAGTTTCGAATCCTGATGCCAATGAATTCGTTCAGCAAGTAAAGAAATTTGCGGCAAATGATAATGCAGAGGTTATTGTCATTTGTGCAAAGATCGAATCGGAAATTGCTGAGCTAGATGGCGAAGAAAAAGCGATGTTCCTCGAAGAGCTCGGAATTAAAGAGTCTGGTCTCGATCAATTAATTCGTTCTGCCTATCAACTTTTAGGTTTAGCGACATATTTTACAGCAGGTGTTCAAGAGGTCCGAGCATGGACATTTAGAAAAGGAATGAAAGCACCACAATGTGCTGGAATCATTCACTCGGATTTTGAAAGAGGCTTTATTCGTGCAGAAACCGTATCCTATGATGATTTGCTAGAAGCTGGCAATATGGTTGCTGCCCGTGAAGCTGGAAGAGTTCGCTTAGAAGGAAAAGAATACATCGTACAGGATGGGGATGTCATCCATTTCCGTTTTAATGTTTAAAAAAATTTCCGCAGATTTCGTTCTGCGGAAATTTTTTTATTTACATGTATAAATATCGATAAATTTTTCGTTAAATTTTAAGAAAATATCGAATTAATAGAATTCATTCCTCTCATTTGGTATTATTTAGGGAGATAATATTGTGTTAGGAGAAATTCATATGAATAGCTTGACTAGCTTGTTTGTTAAGAATGCATTGCTGTATGTTGTAATTGTTATCGCATTGCTGCTAATCGTTTTGTTTCCAAGAAATCCTTCACTTTATGTTAGTGGTGGCAATGCATTAACGGTAACAATGGATTTCAATTTTTCTTGGAATGAATACAAGAATAATGTTGTACAGTACATTCAGCATGTATGGAATGAAAAAAGCTTAGGAAATACGCGGCATGAGCGAGTAACAGTAGAGGATGAATTAAAACGATTTGTCCCAAACAGTTTAAAGCTCATCGTTCCAGCATTTTTCCTTAGTCTTTTATTAGGAATAGGAAAAGGAATATTTGACTATCGAAATAAAGCAAATAAGAAGAATCTTCTTGGAAACGGTTTGACTTGGCTTTTGCAATCCATTCCAGACTTTTTCTTAGTTATTTGCTTCCAATGGCTTGTGATTTTTACTGTTCCATCTTTGCGTCTGTTTAGTCAATTAAATTGGTATGGCTTTATCATTCCAGCCATTTTAATTTCGATTTATCCAATGATGTATATGGCGCGAATCACCTCAACAGCTCTTTCGAATGAAGATGGACAGTATTATATTCAAGTAGCAAAGTCGAAAGGTTTTCCAATGTCAAAAGTAGTGAATAAACATATTTTACGTAACTGTCTGTATACCATTTCAGCCCATATGACTTCATTTATGGTCCAGCTTTTATCAAGTTTAATCATTGTTGAGTATTTAATTGGTTATGAAGGGATGGCATACCGTCTGTTTACTGCTCTTGGCTTTTCTCTCTCCTTTACAATGGGATCATTTCGTAACTTCGAGCCAGGAGTCATTATCGGGATTGGTTTAAGCTTTTTACTGCTTGTTTTAATCGCTCAATTACTTGGATTTATTTTAAAGAAAAGTTTTCGAATTCCTTAGAAAGGGGAAAATCATGCGGAATTATTATTTACTGCTTGGTCTACTAATAGCAGGAATAGTCGCTTTTTTTACAATTTATGGTCCGTCACTTTCTTTTATTGATTCGGAATTAAAGGGAGACCGAATTATTTTTCTAGATTCAGGGAAATTTGAAATCGCCCCATTCCCTCCATCGAAAACGTTCCCACTAGGTTCTGACCGCGATGGACGTGATTTGTTAAGCTTAATCGTAGTGGGAGCAAAGGAAACTTTCATTCTGATTTTTTTGATAGTCTTACTACGGTATATCATTGCTGTCCCGCTTGGTCTCCTTGGAATGAAGAATAAAGGTTTGATTTCTTGGATTAATAAATGGTGGAATCAGTTATTTTCTAGCTTTCCGCTTATTTTTATAACGGCTTTAGTTCTTACATTACCTTTCCTACTCTTTCATGAACAACGCTATTATTGGACGATTGTAATCATTGCGTTGATTGAAGTTGGCAGGGTAAGTTATATTATTCAACAGGAGGCGTATAATCTTTCGAAAAAGCCTTTTATTGAAGCTGGGGTTACGCTTGGGTTAAATCCTTATAAAATGATGATTTCAAACTATTTTCCTAATCTTTTTCCAAGTATCATTGTGAATTTATTTATTGATGCAGGAAGAGTGGCCATGCTAATCGGTCAATTAGCGGTTATTAATATATTTTTATCACAGGAGCTCGTACAGCTCGCTCATGGCTATAGTGAGATTATCAATACAAGTGCGGATTGGCCATCACTCATCCGAGAAGCTCGTAAAGATGTCATCACCGCTTTTTGGATTCCTTTTTTTCCGATGCTAGCCATCGTCATATCAACTTTAACTTTTAATCTTCTAGGAGAAGGAATGCGGCACCATTTAAATCGACATTTCTATTAAGAAGACGACTCCGAGTTCATATGTACTGTCTTGCAAATACATATATTGTATGATATAATTTTATCTCGTGAGTAATGAATAATTGCTCCTTGCCTTAAGTTTTAGCGTTTGTGCTTTAAATTTAGGGCCGCTTAGACCAAAAGGAGGTGTAAATGTGATGAGAAAGTACGAAATTATGTACATCATCCGCCCAAATATTGAAGATGAAGCGAAAAAGGCTCTTATTGAGCGTTTCAACACAATCTTAACAGATAATGGTGCGGAATTGAATGAAACAAAGGATTGGGGTAAACGCCGTCTAGCTTATGAAATCAATGATTTCCGTGATGGGTACTACCAAATCGTTAATATTACTGCTGATGCTGTAGCTATTGATGAGTTTTCTCGTTTAGCGAAGATCAGTGAAGACATTATCCGCCATATTGTTATTAAAAACGAAAAGTAATAGATAAACACCTTTAACTAGTATGTTTCACGTGAAACATACATAGTTGGGAGGAAGGAGTTGATTCTGATGATGAATCGTGTTGTTCTTGTTGGACGTTTGACAGGTGATCCTGAATTACGGTATACACCAAATGGAGTAGCGGTTGCTACATTTAGACTTGCTGTCAATCGTACTTTTACGAATCAGCAAGGTGAACGAGAAACTGATTTTATCAATTGTGTTGTTTGGAGGAAAGCTGCTGAAAACGTTGCAAACTACTTGAAAAAAGGAAGTCTTGCTGGTGTTGATGGAAGAATTCAAACACGCAACTATGATGGTCAGGATGGAAAGCGTATTTATGTGACAGAGGTTTTGGCTGAAAGTGTTCAATTCCTAGAGCCACGGAATAGCTCCAAAGGTGAAAATACAAATTACGGTGCACCTAAAGAACAGGATTTTCCTTTTGGAAATAACAACAATCAGAATCAACAACAGCAACAGTATAATCGGAATAATCAAGGCTATACTCGAGTGGATAATGATCCATTTGCAAATGACGGTAGTCAAATCGACATTTCAGATGATGACCTACCATTTTAATACAATTGATTATTGTACGGTTAACAAAAAATAAAGGAGGGAAATAACCATGGCTATGGGAGGACGTAGAGGTGGACGTGCGAAACGCCGTAAAGTTTGCTATTTCACTGCAAACGGCATTACGCATATCGACTATAAAGATGTAGATCTTCTAAAAAAATTCATCTCTGAGCGCGGTAAAATTTTACCACGTCGTGTAACAGGTACAAACGCTAAATACCAACGTAAATTAACGATTGCAATTAAGCGTTCACGTACAATGGCTTTACTGCCATTCGTTGCAGGAGAATAATAATATAAAAAAAACAGTATGGGAAACTAATTTCCATGCTGTTTTTTTATTTTACGTTAAAGTATGTTTTTTTTCAATTACACATCCCTCTTTTAAAACCTCGCTAGTATGCAATTTTTCAATATCATCTATTTTTTCACATAGAATTTTTAGAAAATATCAATCGCTGTCAATGATGCATACATCTCATCCTGATTGGAAAAATATACACATACGATCAAGGGGGGAGAACTTAGTAATGCTTCGGTTCAATAAACGAAAAAGAACGATTGATAGAAAAAAGATAGCTTCCTCATCCTCAAGTAATCAAGATGATCGATTGAGTTCAGAGCTTACATTAAATGAAAAAACATTAAGAGAGTGCTTTAAAAATTGCTCTGATCTCGTTTTCCGCACTATTTTTGTAGCTGGGAAAATGAAAATATTACTTATATATATTGATGGGTTATCCGATACAAAAACTCTTGAGGAAGTTCTATTAAAACCGTTAATGTACGAAGGGATTCCTGAAGGGATGGATGAGATAAAGACAATTGGTCAAGCTCTTGAACAACAATTGCTTTCTGTTTCAGAAGTAAGGCGAGAATCGGAAATTTCGGAGATTATTAAAGGAATTTTAAAAGGCAGTATTGCAATATTAGTTGATGGAGAAGAAAAAGGCATGTTACTGGGGCTTGCTGGATTCGAAAAAAGGGCTATTGACGAGCCATTGACTGAATCGGCGATTAGAGGGCCAAAAGATGGATTTATCGAGAATTTACGTACAAATACGGCACTGCTTCGTAGACGAATTAGAAGTACAAGACTTAAGCTAGAATCCTTCAACATTGGCGAACTCACACAAACAGATGTCATTGTTGCTTATATTGAGGGCATTGCATCTAATTCACTTTTAGCCGAGGTTCGCTCAAGAATTAGTCGTATTCAAATTGATGCTGTATTGAGTTCAAGTTTTATTGAGGAATTTATTGAAGATGTTCCTTATTCTCCGATGCCGCAAATTCAAAATACGGAAAGACCAGATATTGTTGCAGCAAGCTTAATTGAAGGAAAAGTAGCTATTCTTATCGATAACACCCCGTTTGTCCTTATTGTTCCGATGACTTTTTGGAGTGGTTTACAAGCGGTTGATGATTATTATGAACGGTTTATTTATACGACGTTTATTCGTTGGGTTCGCTATGTTTTATTTAATTTTTCTTTATTTATGCCATCATTGTATGTTGCGCTGACGACATATCATCCGAAATTAATCCCGGCCCCACTTCTTATAAGCATTGCTGCTGCCCGTGATAGTGTTCCCTTTCCAGCTATTGTCGAAGCCTTTCTTATGGAACTTATGTTTGAAGGGCTACGTGAAGCGGGAATTCGATTGCCTAAAGCAATCGGACCAGCGGTAAGTATTGTCGGGGCACTTGTAATAGGACAGGCTGCTGTACAAGCAGGCATTGTTTCCACGCCAATGGTTATCGTCGTTGCTACGACTGGAATTGCATCGTTTGCTATCCCCCGTTATAATCTTGGAACTGCTTTTCGAATGATTCGTTTTGTCATGTTGATTTTAGCTGGGATATTCGGACTTTATGGGATTGTGATTGGTTTTATTGCCTTAGTCATTCATCTTGTTAATCTTCGGTCTTTTGGGGTTCCTTATTTCAGTCCAGTTGCCCCACAAATTCCGGAACATTTAAAAGATGTCCTCGTACGGGCACCAAGATGGTCATTAACTTATCGACCTGCATTAATTGCTGGGGATAATAAGGAGCGAATTCCAAAAGGACAAAAGCCTAGTCCTGAAAAAGGAGGCAGAAAAGATTGAGTGTAATGAGAGCAATTCCATATATATTCTGTGTATCAATCTTTTTTACAACGGGGTGTTGGGATCGGATGGAATTAAATGATCGTTCAATTTGGCTTGCAACAGGAATGGACGCTAAAAAAGATGGGGAGATTCGTGTAAGTGGGCAAGTTGTTATTCCTTCAACTATGCAGCCACAAGGGGGGAGCACAGGAGATAAATTTTTTGTAATTTCAGCAGGTGGAAAAAGCGTGAATGATGCTCTTAGCAATATTCAAGGAAAGCTTTCAAGAGAAATTTTCCTTGGACAGAGGCGCTCAACGCTTATTGGTGAAACTCTAGCGAAAAGAGGATTAAAAAAGCATTTAGATTTTATAGTAAGACCTGCAGATTTGAATATGCGGACGGGAGCGTTCATCATTAAAAATGGAACTGCCGAAGAGGCGCTTCGTATTATTTATCCATTGGAATTGATCTCCTCTTTAACTGCACTAAAAGAATATGGAAACTTAGCGAAGCATGGGGATGATACGATGTTAAATTTCCTAGTTGCTGCTAATAGTGAAGGGATACCCCCAATTTTACCGGCAGTTGAAATCAAGAGTCAAGAAGAGAACCACTCTAATCAAGAAGTCTCTAGCAATGCATCAATTGAGATGGCAGGAGTAGCTATTTTTAATCAGGATCTTAAGCTACGCGGTTACTTAAATATGAAGGAAAGTAAGGACTTATATTGGATTAAAGGAATATTAAAGAAGAATACACTCTCACTTTTATTACATGGTGAAAATGCAAGTTTAAATGTTATTAAGATGAGCAGCAAATTCATCCCTGAGAAAAACGAACAAAATAAAATAAAAATGACATTGAAGTTAAAATGTAAGGGAATGCTCGTTGAAAATAATACAAACTTAGATTTATTAGATTTAGCGAACGTAAAAATTTTAGAAAAGAAAATGGAAGAAATGGTTAAAAAGGAAGTAATGAATACGATTAAGAAAGTGCAAACTGAATACCGAACGGATGTTTTTGGGTTTGGAGAGGCGATTCATCGTAAATATCCAGATGAATGGAAAAAGATGAAGGGGAATTGGGAACAGAGTTTTTCGGAATTGGATATTTCATTAATAGTAGATGTGAAAATTAACCAAGTGGGATTATCTGGCCCATCCACTTTATATAGAGAGAGAGAAATAAAAAAATGAAAATTTCTTACATACAGGTTTTTTGGCTGATCTTTTTATTTGAAGTAGGAAATACATCGCTCCTAAGCGTGAGTAAAACGATTTCCTATGGAAAACAGGATGCTTGGATTTCAATGTTGCTGGCGAGTGTAATGGGGTTGCTGCTAACGTATATTGCATCTAAAGTCGGCCAATTTTATCCCGATCAAACATTAATTGAATATAGTAAAACGATACTAGGTAAATGGATTGGGAATATTGTGGTGATGGCTTATTTAATTCAATGGTTTTCCGTTATAGGTGTTATAGTAAATGAATTTGGCGATTTTACGATTACTATATTGCTGCATTCTACACCGTTGTGGATTTTAAACTTGTTCATCCTTCTATTAGTCATTTATGTCCTCTATATTGGAGGGATTGAAGCTGTTGGCAGATGTGGAGAGGTTTTTGGACCACTCGTTTTATTCATGATCATTCTATTACTTATCCTGTCCATTATAAATATGGATTTAAAAAAGCTATTACCAATCCTTTCAGATTCCGACTTTCTATCTATTTTTAAAGGTACGATCACTCCCCTATCATTTATGGGGGAATCTGTCATTATGCTCATGCTTATTTCTTTTATGAATAAACCAGAAAAGGGACCAAAAAGTGCAGTATGGGGAGTGGCTATTTCTTCGTCATTCGTAAGTTTATCCACAATATTTGTTATTTCACTCTTTGGACCAGCGCTAGGATCGAAATTAAGATATCCTATCTTTGATATGATCAGCTATATTTCTGTATTGAATTTTATTCAAAATTTAGAAATACTTGCGGTGATTATTTGGATGCTAACGATTTTTATTAAGATATCGGTATATGTTTTCATCGCCTGTTATGGAACAGCTCAATTTCTAAAAATTAAAGATTGGCGAAAAACAATGTGGTTTATTGTACCCATTTCATATATCGTGCCACTTATTTATCCAAATGCAACGTTTTATGGTGAACTTTATAATGTTGGAATATGGAATCATTATTTCCTGCCAATTAATTTGATTGGAATTCCACTTTTATTATGGATAATTGGGAGTATTAGAAAGAAGATGGGCAGCAAAAAAACGTCTGATTTTTCTTGAAAAATTAAGATCCACTAAACAATGGATAAACTTTCCATTCTGAACTTATGGCTTTATATAACTAAAAGCGTATGTAGAATTCAATCATTTTTTAGCATATAAAGCCATTTTTCTCCGTTTTCTACTGTTAAGTTTCTTTTATCCCCAATAAAGCTTCATTCCGTACTTAACACCCCTTATCCTCATAGGAATCGATGTGTGTTAAAATAGTCTTTATCGGTACTTGATAAATTAGTTGAAAAAATAGGTGCAAAATGTACCAGTGGAATTTAATTAGAGGTGTGGTTATGAAAAATGTACATAAGCTGACAGAAGGGGCTGTTTTATTAGCCGCTTATGCAGTATTAATCTTAATAACGGTTTATATTCCGGTTTTTGGAGCTATAATAAGCTTATTTTTGTCCGTCCCATTTATTTTATTTGGCGCAAAAAATACAAGAATGAGTTCATTCGTCTTTTTTATCGGGGCTTGTTTCATTTCGATTATTGTCGGAGCCGTATTGGCGCTGCCGCTAACTTTTTCTTTTGGGTTAACAGGGCTAGTTATCGGTCATTTTTTTCAAGAAAAAAAGAGTAGACTCTCCACTTTTATCGCAGCCACTCTTGTTTTTCTTGTTACCATTATCGTACAATATGTCGGATTTATTGCTTTGTTTCAATTTAATTTTATGAAAGAAATGATTGCGTCCATCAAGGAAATGATCAATAGTTCTATGATCATGATGGAGGAATTAGGGCAAGGTATCGATGTAACCAATTATGTTGCAATGCTAAAGGAATTTTCAGATAGTCTCCCATTTATTGAAGTATTGACACCTAGTTTATTTGTGACAACTGCGCTATTTAGTGTTCTTCTAATTGAAGTAGTTTCACTACCGATTGTAAAACGTTTTGGAGTCAAATTCGCAGCAAGAAGGCCATTTAGAGAGCTAACATTACCGAAAAGTATTTTATGGTATTATTTAATCACAATGCTTGCTATCTTAATGATTAAACCTTCGGAAGGCAGTTATTGGTATATAGCATTTATGAATATTAGCTTTATTCTCCAATTGCTCATGGTTATCCAGGGGCTTGCGTTCATATTCTATTTTTGTTTTCAAAAAGGGATATCAAAAGCTTTGCCCATTATCGCAGTAATTTTAACATTTCTAATGCCACTTTTCCTTTCCATTGTAAGGATATTAGGTATAATTGACTTAGGATTTGAATTAAGGAAAAGACTTGAAAAAAATAAGAATTAACACTACTGTTAGGAGTTGAAAAAATGCCGTCCTATTTAGAAAAGCGGTCACTTCGCTATCCGGTTTTAGGATTGATGGGCATAACAGTGGTGCTTCTTGGAATCTTAGCGTATTACAACTGGCTTATTGGTGCGATTGGCTTTTTGCTTGCCATTATTCCGTTTTATTATCTTTTAAAAAACGACTATTTACGGAAAATGGAGACGGAAAAATATATATCCACCTTATCTTATCGAGTAAAAAAAGTCGGTGAAGAAGCATTGATGGAGATGCCGATTGGGATTATGCTCATTAATGATGATTATGCCATTGAATGGACCAATTCTTTTTTAGCATCATGCTTTGCTGAAGATACGTTAGTGGGAAGATCGCTATATGATGTGGGAGAATCACTTATTCCGTTAATAAAAAAGGAAGTCGAATCAGAAATCGTGACTCTTCATGATAGGAAGTTTCGTGTCATGATTAAGTATGAGGAACGCTTGCTTTATTTTTTTGATGTAACAGAGCAAGCGGAAATTGAGAAAATGTATCAGGATGAAAGAACGGTTATTTCGATCATTTTTTTGGATAATTATGATGAATTAACGCAAGGAATGGAAGATCAATCAAGAAGCAGCTTAAACAATATTGTCACTTCCATTTTGAATAAATGGGCAATCGATAATGATATTTTCTTAAAAAGAGTTTCTACTGATCGATTTATTGCTGTTTTCAATGAACGAATTCTTCAACAGCTTGAGAAGGGGAAATTCGCTATTCTTGATGATATAAGAGAAATTACCGCAAAGCGGAATTTGCCTCTGACATTAAGTATAGGTGTTGGGGCCGGTCTTTCTTCTCTGCCAGAGCTTGGTTTGCTTGCTCAATCGAGTTTAGATTTAGCCCTTGGCCGGGGAGGCGATCAAGTTTCCATTAAACAGATAAACGGAAAAGTTAAATTTTACGGGGGAAAAACAAATCCGGTTGAGAAGAGGACAAGGGTCCGAGCTCGAGTCATTGCTCATGCACTTAAAGAATTGATTACAGAAAGTGATCAAGTGATCATAATGGGGCATAAGCAACCTGATATGGATGCAATTGGTGCGGCAATTGGAATTCGCAAAATTGCCCAGATGAATCAGCGTGAAGGCTATATTGTTCTAAACCCTCAAGAAACGAATATAGGCATACAAAGACTAATGAACGAAATAAAAAAGAATGATGTCTTGTTTTCTAAGTTTGTCAGTCCTGCTCAAGCATTGGAAATGGCAACAGAGGATACATTATTAGTCATTGTTGATACACATAAGCCTTCAATGGTCATTGATGAAAGAATCGTACACAATGTTGACCATATTGTTGTGATTGATCACCATCGTCGCGCCGAGGAGTTTATCGATAATCCATTACTTGTGTACATGGAGCCTTATGCTTCATCAACGGCAGAGCTTGTCACGGAGCTGTTAGAGTATCAGCCTAAGCATGGGAAGAATGGCAAAGTTGAAATGCTTGAGGCAACGGCTTTATTAGCAGGAATAATCGTTGATACGAAAAGCTTCTCGTTAAGAACTGGTTCAAGGACCTTTGATGCTGCCTCTTATTTACGGGCTTTAGGGGCTGATACGGTGCTTGTACAGAAGTTTTTAAAAGAGGATATTAATACGTATATGAAGAGGGCAAATTTAATTGGGAATGTGTACTTTTATCGTGAAGGTATTGCGATTGCGAAGGCTCAGGAAGATGATGAGTTTAATCAAGTGTTAATTGCCCAAACAGCTGACACGTTATTAACAATGGATGGTGTCTTGGCCTCCTTCGTTATTTCGAAGCGTTCAGAGCACACCATTGGTGTCAGTGCCCGATCGTTAGGAGATATTAATGTTCAAGTAATTATGGAAAATCTGGAAGGCGGAGGGCATTTAACGAATGCTGCGACCCAGCTGACAGATATGAGCCTTGATGAAGTTGAGGAGCGCTTACAGGCTGTTATTGATGATTATATCGAAGGGAGAAAGAAAGAATGAAAGTTATTTTTTTGAAAGATGTAAAAGGTAAAGGAAAAAAAGGTGAAGTCAAAAACGTTGCTGATGGATATGCACAAAATTTCCTAATCAAACAAGGGTTAGCGGTTGAAGCAAGCCAAGCAAATATTAGCACGCTTAATGCCAAAAAGAAAAAAGAAGAGAAATTAGCAGCTGAGGAATTAGCAGAAGCAAAAAAATTAAAGGAAAAAATGGATAAAATTACGATAGAATTCACCACAAAGGCTGGGGAAGGCGGACGTCTATTCGGTTCTATTACAAGCAAGCAAATTGCAGACGAGTTGCAAAAAGTGAATGATATTAAAATCGATAAAAGAAAAATTGAGCTACCAGATGCTATACGCTCATTAGGCTATACAAAAGTGCCTGTAAAGCTTCATACTGAAGTAACAGCAACTTTAAATGTCCATGTTAAAGAAGCAAACTAAATTGGGAAATCCTTAAATTTGAAAATATGATAAAATAAATAAGTTGAAAAATGTGATCGGTCTGACTGGTCACATTTTTTCTAGCGTATTAAGGTTATTTTAAAATGGGAGAACTTGAAGGAGGTTAGCTGAGATGAGTGATTTATTTGCAGATCGTCTTCCACCGCAAAATATTGAAGCGGAGCAGGCGGTTCTTGGCGCTATTTTTCTTGAACCATCTTCTCTCACTTTAGCTTCTGAAGTATTAATACCAGATGATTTCTATCGAGCGGCACATCAAAAGATTTTCAATTGCATGTTATTGTTAAGTGATAAAGGGCAAGCTGTCGATTTAGTCACAGTAACGGAAGAACTAAGTGCCGCTAAATTAATTGAGGATATCGGTGGAGTCAGCTATTTAAGTGAACTAGCAGGAGCCGTTCCGACTGCTGCAAATATCGAATATTATGCAAAAATTGTTGAAGAGAAGTCCTTGCTTAGAAGGCTAATCCGAACGGCTACTAATATTGCTCAAGACGGTTATACGCGTGAGGATGAGGTAGAAAATGTCCTTGGAGAAGCTGAAAAAAGTATTCTGGAAGTAGCACAACGGAAAAATGCTGGAGCTTTTCATAATATTAAGGATGTTCTTGTCCGCACATACGATAATATTGAAATTATGCATAACCGTAAAGGAGATATTACGGGGATTGCAACTGGGTTTACCGAGCTTGACAAGATGACTGCAGGCTTCCAGCGTAATGATTTAATCATTGTTGGAGCACGTCCTTCAGTTGGTAAAACAGCCTTTGCTCTAAATATTGCGCAAAATGTTGCAACGAAAACAGAAGAAAATGTTGCGATTTTTAGTCTTGAGATGGGGGCAGAGCAGCTTGTGATGCGGATGCTTTGTGCAGAAGGAAATATTGACGCCCAAAGGTTGCGTACAGGCTCTCTTACAGATGATGATTGGGGAAAGCTAACGATGGCAATGGGGAGTCTCTCAAATGCTGGGATCTTTATTGATGATACTCCGGGTATTCGGATTACCGATATACGTTCAAAATGCCGCCGTTTAAAGCAAGAGCATGGGCTCGGAATGATTTTAATCGACTATTTACAGCTCATCGTTGGAAGCGGTCGTACAGGTGAAAACCGTCAGCAGGAAGTGTCGGAGATTTCCCGTTCATTGAAGGCGCTAGCCCGTGAATTACAAATCCCTGTCATTGCCCTTTCTCAGCTATCTCGTGGAGTTGAACAACGGCAAGATAAGCGTCCGATGATGTCAGATATTCGTGAATCAGGAAGTATTGAGCAGGATGCAGATATTGTGGCTTTCCTTTACCGTGATGATTATTATGATAAGGAATCTGAGGATAAAAATATAATAGAAATCATTATTGCAAAGCAGCGTAACGGCCCAGTCGGCACAGTGCAGCTAGCTTTTGTGAAAGAGTATAATAAATTTGTAAATTTAGAGAGACGATATGATAATTCATCGATCCCTTCAGGAGCTTAATACTATTACTGTAAAAGACTAGGTAGTGAGAATTTAATTAAAAAAGTTATTTATCCCGCATTAACGGGCTGTAAGACCCCCACTGATTAAGTTTCACTTTATGAAAAGAGGCTCTTCTAGAAGCGATGATCTGCTTTTAGAGTGCCTCTTTTACTATTTTCATAATTTTATAGATTTACGAATTATTTTTCTCTTTTAGTCATAAATATTCGTGTTTTATTGACTTTTAGTTCATTAAACGGCTAAAATAATGATGTTTAGCAGTAAAATAATTAGAGATTCTGGAGGTGCTTAATAAATGTCATCAGTAGTCGTAGTTGGTACACAGTGGGGAGATGAGGGAAAGGGGAAGATTACCGATTTCCTTTCTGAAAATGCTGAGGTTGTAGCTAGATATCAAGGAGGAAACAACGCGGGACATACAATTAAATTTAATGGAGAGACATTTAAGCTTCATTTAATTCCTTCAGGGATATTCTATAAAGATAAAATATGTATAATTGGCAATGGTATGGTTGTAGACCCAAAAGCACTCATTGAGGAACTTGCTTATCTTCATGAAAAGGGAGTAACTACGGATAATCTAAGAATTAGTAATCGTGCTCATATTATCCTCCCTTATCATAGTAGGCTGGATGAGGTGGAAGAGGAGAGTAAAGGTGCAAATAAGATTGGTACGACGAGGAAGGGAATTGGTCCTGCCTATATGGATAAGGCTGCTCGTATCGGAATCCGAATTGCCGATTTATTAGATCGCGAAGCTTTTGAAGAGAAGCTTGCCCGTAATCTTGAAGAAAAAAATCGATTATTTGAGCGTATATATGAAACACAAGGATTTACAATTGAAGACATTTTAGAAGAGTATTATAAGTATGGTCAGCAGATTAAACAATATGTGTGTGATACGTCTGTTGTTCTTAATGATGCTCTTGATGAAGGCCGCAGAGTCCTTTTTGAAGGGGCACAAGGTGTCATGCTTGATATTGACCAAGGTACGTACCCCTTTGTTACCTCTTCAAACCCTGTTGCTGGAGGCGTCACAATCGGTTCTGGTGTGGGTCCTTCGAAAATTAAGCATGTTGTCGGAGTATGTAAAGCTTATACAACACGTGTTGGTGATGGTCCTTTCCCAACGGAGCTTGATAATGAAATCGGACATCAAATTCGCGAAGTTGGCCGTGAATATGGTACGACAACAGGTCGCCCGCGCCGTGTTGGCTGGTTCGATAGTGTGGTTGTCCGCCATGCTCGTCGTGTAAGTGGTCTTACAGATTTATCTTTAAACTCCATCGATGTATTAACAGGCATTGAAACATTGAAAATCTGTGTCGCTTATCGTCAAAAAGGGGAAGTGATTGAAGAATTCCCAGCAAGCTTAAAGGTCTTAGCCGAATGTGAGCCTGTTTATGAAGAACTGCCTGGATGGACAGAGGATATTACTGGCTGTAAATCATTAGACGAGCTACCTGTAAATGCCCGTCATTATATTGAGCGTGTATCTCAATTAACAAGTATCCCGCTTTCAATCTTCTCAGTTGGTCCTGACCGCACACAGACAAATGTAGTAAGAAGCCCTTGGCGTCAAAACTGAAATCGATAAATTGAAAAAAAGCTGTTCATAGAGAGGAACCGCAGTGCAATTCGAAAGAAAATTTGCACTGCGGTTTTATCAATACTTTGTAAATGTTGATCTATGCTTAAAGCTTGAGCGTTCCCGTAAAGTTGAAAAAAGAAAGAAAGTATATAAGAGAAACTCCGTTTATATCCAATTAATAGAAAACGGGACACACAAAAAAGATACCATGCTCTTTTTGGATTATATTAAAATATTTTTTAAAAGGCATTGCACATTATATTAACTCTATGATAATATAAAAAGCGTCGTCATAAAAATAATGTAATATGGGGCATTAGTTGATTGTAAAAACTTGCAGTCCATAGCATTTCATCCATGAATAGCAAGTTGGAGCACAGCTTTGGCTACTAATAAAATTTTGATGACTTATTTATATCGAGCCATTAGCTCAGTTGGTAGAGGGTCTTAAAAGATTACACCATCGAAGCAAGACATCCTGAGTGGTAAGCTTTTAAAATCTGCGACAAAACGTTGCGTTTTGAAGCACAGTTATCACCGCTATTAATATTTAGGGAAGAATACTTATTACGAGCCATTAGCTCAGTTGGTAGAGCATCTGACTTTTAATCAGAGGGTCGCAGGTTCGAATCCTGCATGGCTCACCATTTTAGGCCCGTTGGTCAAGCGGTTAAGACACCGCCCTTTCACGGCGGTAACACGGGTTCGAATCCCGTACGGGTCATGGCCGACAGTAATCAAGGGAAAAGCAGGCAAGTCCGGCCCTACCTTGATTACTATCAAAATATATAGAAACAATAATATATATGGCTCAGTAGTTGATTACGGAAGTTTGCAGTTCGAAGTTTTACTTATTGAATGGCAAGCTGCAGTAATCTGCGACAAATCACACAGGGATTTGGAGCACACTTTTAACCGCAATTAATATTTAGGAAATAATAATATATATGGCTCAGTAGCTCAGTCGGTAGAGCAAAGGACTGAAAATCCTTGTGTCGGCGGTTCGATTCCGTCCTGAGCCATCCAAG
Organism: Bacillota bacterium; assembly: GCA_023389895.1. GTDB lineage: Bacteria > Bacillota > Bacilli > Bacillales > Cytobacillaceae > Cytobacillus. Next base: position 6,477 of record JAEWDX010000018.1, on the reverse strand, counting down.
AAATAGAAAAGTACTTTTAGGGGTATCGAAGCTAGACAGTGAAAAAGGAGTATGACAGCGGTCATACTCCTTTTTTGTAATATAAATGTAATATAAGAATGGATTTCGACCTTCTTCTACATAAGATCACTTTAATACTTTTCTACTGTCATTGAGGTATGGTCATTATGAAAAAACCTTTAAAAATAAGACTTTTCCGGCTATTTAACAGGAAAAACTACGCTGAAAGTTTGCACTTTCTTTTGAAATAATTTGTAAATAGGAATTAATTGTCATTTATTATACATTTCTGTTACATTATGAAGACTATTAAACTAAAATATGGTTTTTATGATAGAGTATAGAAGTGTAAAAAAATAGTCATATAGCACTAAATGAAAGTTTTTTCTACTGTAGTCTAGGAGGATGTAACAGTGAAAGAATCGGCAAACCCATATTGGAATTTAAAAAATCGTACATATAAATTAAAATCTATCGTTAAACGGACAGTTATGACAGCGATTGCGGTAGCTACTGTTTCTTTTGTTGGAAGTTCAGCTTCAGCTGCATCAGCAAATACTGGGCATCTAACAACTGTATACTATGTTTACATGGATAATCAATATATTGGAACAGTCTCAGATAGAAATGTAATTGAAAATATGGTTACTAAAAAATTGCAAGAATCTCAGGCTGATTTTGAGAATTTAAGTCTGTCATTAGATTCGAAAATAACGTATGTACCTGAACAAGTTTTTCGTTCAAAATCAGTAGCCCAAAATGCTGAAGTCGAAAAAGCCATTGGCAAGGAAATGAACGTTCAGGCTGATGCATACGCCCTTGTAATGGATGGTAAACCGATAGTATATGTTGAAAATGAAGAAAAGGCGAATGAAGCATTAAAAAAGCTGAAATTGAAATATGTTTCTGAGAATGAGTTACAAGTAATCGAGGCTAGAAAAACAGCTGATAATGCTGAACTTCCAGCTCTTAAAGTGGATGAATCTCGAATATTAGACGTGCGACTTTCTGAAAAAGTTTCGATTGCGAAAGAGAAAATTTTACCAGAAAAGATAATGTCAGTCGAGAATATCGGAAAACTTCTCGAAAAAGGATCTTTGGAAGAAGTAAAATATAAAGTAAAAGAAGGAGATGTGTTAGGGGGAATTGCCTATGCACATAACCTTAAATTAGAAGAATTATTTTCAATTAACCCTGGATTAACAGAAAATTCTGTTCTGCAAATTGATCAAGAATTGAATGTAACAGTCTTAAAGCCGTTTGTTGAGGTCGTAATTGATAAGGAGTACTCCAAAGAAGAGGCCATTCCATTTGAGAAAGAGGTAGTGGAAGATTCAACAATGCCTAAAGGGGATACGAAGGTAAAACAAGAAGGAAAAGATGGAATGCGTATTGCAAACTACCGTGTTTCTGAACAAAATGGAAAGCTAGTATCGAAGGATTTAGTGAAAGAAGAAGTAATCCAAGAACCGGTAAAGCATATTGTAATAAAAGGTACGAAAGTCATTCCATCTCGTGGGGATGGCAGCTTTGTATGGCCAGCAAGCGGCGGTTATATTTCAAGCCATGCAGGCTATCGCTGGGGTAGAATGCATAAGGGAATTGATATTGCACGACCAAACAACCAAAATATTAAAGCGGCTGACAATGGAGTCGTTGTATCAGCAGGCTATGAAGGCGGGTTTGGAAATAAAATCGTGATCAATCATCAAAATGGATTCACGACAGTATATGCCCATCTTGCCTCGATTGACGTAAGGGTCGGTCAAGTTGTTTCAAAAGGTTCAAACATCGGTGTCATGGGTTCTACTGGGGATTCAACGGGTGTCCATCTTCATTTTGAAATTCATAAAAATGGAAATATCGAAAACCCCTTAAATTATGTTCGTTAAAAGAGAAGTAAAAGCCAACTTGAAAAATAAATTCAATCCTAGAATTAAAGTCTCTAGCTTTTTGCTGGAGACTTTTCTTCATCTATGTCACTTGGATGGAAAATATTAACTAATTCTTCGTTTCCTATGTTATTTAGGTGAATTCATCGTGATAAAATGGTAAAGTTAAAATAAAATATCATTCCACTACTCCCGATGAAATTTAGGAAATCGAAAAGCTAAAGCGAGACAAAGGAGAAGAAAATGGAGAGAAAAATTTTAGTTGTTGATGATGAGAAACCAATTGCAGATATTTTACAATTTAATTTAAAAAAAGAAGGCTTTGAAGTATTTTGCTCTTATGATGGAAATGATGCTCTCAATAAAGTGGAAGAAATCAAGCCTGATTTAATCCTACTTGATATTATGCTTCCACAAAAAGACGGAATTGAAGTTTGTCGAGAAGTTAGAAAAAAATATGATATGCCGATTATTATGCTAACAGCAAAGGACTCGGAAATTGATAAAGTAATTGGACTAGAGCTTGGTGCGGATGATTATGTAACGAAGCCATTCAGTACACGTGAACTAATTGCACGAATTAAAGCCAATTTACGTCGTCATCAGCAAGCAATAGATAATGCTGTTGAAGAAGATGAAACGAACGAGATTACAGTTGGTTCATTAACCATCCATCCAGACGCCTATGTAGTTTCCAAAAGGGGAGAGACGATTGAACTCACCCATCGCGAATTTGAACTTCTTCATTATTTAGCGAAACATATTGGACAAGTAATGACGAGAGAACATTTGTTGCAGACGGTTTGGGGCTATGATTACTATGGCGACGTTCGTACTGTTGACGTAACCGTTAGACGTCTTCGGGAAAAAATTGAAGATAACCCAAGTCATCCAACCTGGATTGTGACGAGAAGAGGCGTCGGGTATTACTTGCGAAATCCTGAACAGGAGTAAAGATAATTAATGAATAAAGTCGGCTTTTTTCGTTCCATTCACCTGAAATTTGTTCTTATCTATGTTTTGCTTATTTTAGTAGCGATGCAAATTATCGGCGTCTATTTTGTAAGACAATTGGAATTTACTTTAAAAGATAATTTTAAAACGACAATACAGGATAAAGTAAATTTATTAGCCTATTATCTGGAAGAACAAATGACAAAGGAAAGACTCCCAGATGAAGAAAGCGCCAGCCTAGAGGAGGACGTATATAAGTTATTACGCGATTATAATTCCACCGATATTACGGAAGTAAGAGTAATTGAAGGTGAGACGCTGAAAATCCTTGGAACGTCTGATCCCGAAAATCAAGGGGTTGTTGGCCTGAGGACAACCGATAATTTAATTCGTATGACCATTGCTACAGGACAGCAAACAAGTGAGGATTTGATCGATTCTCATACCGGTAATCGGATGTGGGTGCTAGTCACGCCAATTAAACAAAGCGGTGAAGTAAAAGGCGCTATTTATTTAGCTGCAAAAATTGAAAATGTTTATGAACAGATGGATCAAATCAACCAAATTTTCATGTCAGGGACTGCGATTGCTCTTGCCGTGACTGCCGTGTTAGGTGTGCTCCTTGCGCAAACGATCACACGACCAATATCGGATATGAGAAAACAAGCATTGGCAATGGCGAAGGGGAATTTTTCTCGTAAGGTTAAAGTATATGGAAATGATGAAATTGGTCAATTGGCAATGACATTTAATAATTTAACGAAAAAGCTGCAAGAAGCTCAAGCGATGACAGAAGGTGAGCGGAGAAAGCTATCGTCTGTTCTTTCGCATATGACAGATGGAGTTATTGCAACGGATAGAAAAGGTCGAGTTATTCTAGTTAATGAGCCTGCTGCAGAGATGTTGAATGTTTCACGTGAAACAGTTCTCGCTTTGCCGCTTGTAACTATGCTAGGTCTTGATGAAGAATATACATTCGAGGAATTACTTTCGGAGCATGACTCGGTCATTTTAGATTATAGCGACCAGAAGAACACGTTAATATTAAGAGCAAATTTCTCCGTTATTCAAAAGGAAACAGGATTTGTAAATGGACTCATTGCTGTTCTACATGATATTACCGAGCAGGAAAAAATTGAAATGGAACGTCGGGAATTTGTGGCCAACGTATCTCATGAGCTGCGAACTCCATTAACGACAATGCGAAGCTACTTGGAGGCTCTGGCAGATGGAGCGTGGAAGGATGAGGAGATTGCGCCCAATTTTCTTGAGGTAACTCAAACAGAAACAGAGCGCATGATTCGTCTAGTAAATGATCTATTGAAATTATCAAAAATGGATAGTAAGGATTATCAGCTGACAAAAGAGTGGGTTGATATAATTCCATTCTATAATCGAATTATTGATCGTTTTGAGTTTACAAAGCATCAAAATGTCACATTTGAACGAAAGCTTCCAATTGATTCTGCCTTTGTTGAAATTGATACGGATAAATTAACCCAGGTTCTTGATAATATTATCTCTAATGCGCTTAAATATTCTCCTAAGGGTGGGAAAATTACATTTCGAATTGAAGAGAAACCTGATTTTGTTACTGTCAGTGTTTCCGATGAGGGAATGGGAATTCCGAAGGACAATGTTCATAAAATATTTGAACGATTTTATCGAGTTGATAAGGCTAGAACAAGAAAACTCGGAGGAACAGGTCTTGGACTTGCGATAGCAAGGGAAATGGTAGAAGCACATGGCGGGAAAATATGGGCAAAGAGTATTGAAGGAAAGGGAACAACCATTTCATTCAGTCTACCTTATATTCGAACGGAAGAGGATGATTGGGAATGACATATGAAAATATTAAATCCATCCTATTATTTCTGCTTGTCGGCATTAGTGTGCTTTTAACATGGGGGATTTGGACGTATCAGCCGAATTATGAATCGATGGAAAAGTCCTATACAGTCGAAAAGGTAGCGATTAGTGCGAAAAGGGAAGTTGACGAAATTATTAAGCCTGATCGAATCATCTATCATTATGAGAATGAACAAAATTTTGGAACAATCTCACCAAGTGAAATGGATCGAATATTAGGTGAAATAAGGAAATGGAACTTTAATGATTTTGAAGATATTTCAACGGAAGTTAGAAATTATTCCGCCTTTATTCACAGGGGTGGGAATGCTATTATTGAGTTTCCTGATTCTGTGCCAATGGATTTATACAAAACGGTTATTGATGTAACGGATTCAAAGCTGCCTAATTTTAACTTTGATAAAATTGTGATAGATGTTGGGAATATCCAAAAGGAAGACGGCTTTGTTTATTTTATTTCAACGAAGAATTATGAAGTTTTTAAAAGTCGTGTACCAGCATCTTTTGTCCATAATTTTAAAAATGGTGCTTTTAAAAATGCTGAATTCAGCTCGGATTTTAGAGCATATATTCCGTTTAAAGTTAATAATGATCTAATGTTTTTTTTACCACAGGATGAAACGATCATGCAGCGCCATCAATATTTGGTGACACCATTAGATTCAGAGAAATATAAAAATGCTTTATTTAAGGATCCTAGTGTTGTTCAGAAGAATGATAGGCCATCGGGTGAGGAATATACAAATGGCTCAAGCCTAATGCGCGTCTATTATGACAGAAATATTTTATCTTATGTAAATCCTGCAGAAATGAACGATAATAACTTTATTTCAAAAAACTTACTAAGAAGAAGTATTGATTTCGTCAATGAGCATGGCGGTTGGACGAATAGTTATCGCTTTGTAGAGATGGATGAAGGGAATCATAAAGTTTTATTTCGTTACTATGATGAAAAGGGCTATCCCGTTTTCAGTGAAGATGGAATATCTGAAATTAGAGAATCATGGGGGCAAAATGAAATTAAAGAGTATGTGCGCAGTAATTTCTTGCGTGGATTGAAAATGGGAACAGAGGAAATGACTTTAAGTTCCGGCGAGGACATCATTGAATTTTTAAGCAAGAACTCAGGAATTAATCTTGGAGAACTGCAAAATATCGTAATTGGTTATAAAATGAGGAAAGATTCCCAAACAAGGGTTCTTTATTTAGAGCCTTCCTGGTATTATCAGTATCGCAACCATTGGAGCCAAATTTCAATTGAGGATATTAGGGGGGAGTTAAATTATGGATTGGAGCAGAATTAAAACAATCTTTATCCTGACTTTCCTTGTCCTTGATATTTATTTAGTTTATGAATTTTTTAAGCTAAAGGATTCGAGTCAATATGAATATACTACGGAGGCTTCATTTGAGAAACGGCTGAAGGCAGATGAGATTGAGTTTGTTGATCTTCCAAAAAACCATCAGAAGGATTTGTATTTAAGCGCTAAACCAAAGATTTTCCTTGATGAAGAATTAAAGGAATTAAGTGAAACGAAGCTAAAGGGACAGAAATTAAGTGTCAGTGAAGGAACGAGATTGGATGCCATCTTGGATAAGCCCTATCAATTAAGTGAAAATATTGATCAGAATGAATTGAATGCCTTTGTTAAAACGAATATATTGCATGGTGAGCAATATCGTTTCTGGAAGAAAGAAGATAATATTATTACGTATTATCAGCAATATGATGATAAGATGTTTTATAAAAATTTCAGTGGTG
>JAEWDX010000014.1 GCA_023389895.1 Bacillota bacterium | reverse complement strand
GGCCAGCATTGGCTTTAATGCACCGCCATACAGCTTTTTCATAAAGGATGTGGTTTCAGACCGTAAATATTCCTGCTCGCTGATGATGGGGTAAAATAGCTGGGTGCGCTTCGAACCCTTTTCCAGCGTCGCCCCCGCTGCTTCCTTCTGCACCAATCGATTCAGGAGTGTCCGCGTCGTGTTCGGGCTCCAGCCCATTTTCTCTGCCATCTGCTTTACGACTTCGCTGGAAAAGCAATCCGGGTTTGCCCATAACACGCGCATAATTTCCAGCTCTGCATCCGTAACCGGTGGTATTTGGTTCATGCATGTAACCTCCAAAGTTAAGTTTACTAGACTACGTATGTAGTTATAATTAATCCTACATTTGTAGTTTGGTAATGTCAACATATTTAATAGAGAAAAATTTTCTCATTTTTGTTACATGCAAAAATCCGCGGCACCCCTCAACGGATATCCAAAGTGATAGAGATACTGTGTTCGTATTTACCACCACCCTACCAGTAGTAGTTTTTGGGTAGATATGCGCCGGGTGCTCATCGTTAAAGAACCCTTACTTCTTAAACTTCCTTGTAAAGATTTCGCCTCTGCCACAAAGTTCACCGATGAACCCAGTAATAAAACACTGCTTAATGTTGCATGGCTACTTTTGATATTACGTTCATTTTGTATAGCTCCTCCCATGTGATTATTATGAGCACTACATTTGTAGTCTACGTCTTATATACTACAGTTGTAGTTATATGATGTCAATACCTTTGTAAAAAAAATTTCATTCTACCTGCTATGCCTATTTTGATAGCGGGTTAAAGTCCAATTTGTTGCGATTGTGCATCCTTTTCAGGCGCTATGTGAGGCAAAACGCAGAATTGTTGCGATACCAGCTAGGCCACTTAAATCCGGAGTCTTGCCCTACAATAATTACTCTTTCAAATATAACCTCTCGGAATTAGGCAGGGGTTAAGGAAAACACCGGGACCGTAAGGGATGCGAAGCTGGTCAAGGACAAAAGCTTGGTAATCCGAATGCGGGACGAAAACAGGTTTCAAAAGGAACACTCCAATCGCGAGTAGTAAGGGTCATCCCCTTCACACGATTTTGGAGAATTTTAGGATTTGTCAAGTGTTTTTTCGAGAAATAAGCCACATTTTTAAAATGTTTTTTCCGGTTCGAAATAGGGATGCATAAAAAAATCCCCCTACGAAAGTGGGAGGATTGCAGATTAGGTGACGCAAGGAAATCTTTGCCCCGCCTGCCTCGGCGAATGCCGAGAGGCTATTTATGAGTTTAGAAGGAATAGGAATGGAGAGTAATCATGATCTTTCAGAGACATTTAACGTGGATGAGCTTGGACATATCCTTGTAGCATGTGAACAAATGTCGTGTGGTTATACTAGAATAGAAATTAAAACTCACTGTTGTAATCTAAATGAAGTCGTCCCTAAGTTAAGAAAATTGCTAGGTGTAAAAGAAAAAATTTAATTAATGAAAATGCTCCTTATGGATTATGAAAAATATTTAGAAAATGTGGGTGACGAGTAATTAACAAAATTTGTATTATGTTTCCTTATTTTTTATAAAATTTAGGACTGTTTTATCAATCTCAAAACTTATTCGGTTTTTCAACTTTTATAGAAGATACTTCTCCACATTTTTTGCGAAAAGTAAGAATTAAACCAGTACCTAAAGAAAATGTTTTGTTGATTGGTTGACTTTTGCATAACCATCTAATCGACCTTTTGTGAATTGTGTACCACCACAAGTAGTGCAAGTTTGAACTTGATTAGTCATAGTAACACCTCTATTGAGAATTATTATGTTTTCCTAAATTTATCATTTCTTTAGTAAATCAATAATCTTCAATAAATATCCAATAACGAAGGATAAGAGCAAAATAATTATTAAGCTAACAATCAGTATTAGGGAGACATCATCGTCTGCACCCATTAACGGTGCTAGAGCAAATAAACCAATAATACAACGAAAGCTAATTAATAAAGAAATAGCTGTGTATTTACTCACGTTATACTCCCGTTAAATATACAGATATTCCCTATTATAACAAATTAAATTCACTAATGAATTATGAAGTTTCCATAAAAAAGAGGCACCCAGCAGTGCCCGTCAAAAATATTGTTACTTACGCTTGCAGTCAGTAAATGATGAAATTTCATTTATCATTTTGCTAACTGTAGTAAATGTCTCATTTACTGTTTTGTTGATTTTTTCTGATTAAGGATGATTCTTGTCAATCTTACCAATGATTATATTTTTGAATTGAAAATATTATTTCTTTATTATCGCCTCCCTCCTAACAAAATGGTTGTTATATTAATTCTTCAATTTATTTCGTTCAACCTTTTAAGTATGAATCTTTTATATGAAAATGACCTTTTTATTAGCAGCTTATTCACTAGCTTAATTTACTCCGTTAATTAAATAACTCAACTTTCGCACACTGAAATAGGCAGATATGCCTTGATATAGTTAGGCAAGCCTACGATCCATTGTTGTAGTTGACTTTTGATTAACTTTTGAATTTTCTTGTTACTCTCTTTAAGGGTATCTTCAAGAAGCTCGATTAATTGCTGAAGCGCAATAGCCC
>JAEWDX010000373.1 GCA_023389895.1 Bacillota bacterium | reverse complement strand
AATATCGCCTGGAGAGAACAAAATTGTCAAGTTAAAGAATACAACTTCTTATTCTTTACAGCCTGAAGATGATGGGTATGATTATGTCAGTTATAATAACTCAGGATCAGTGTCACGATTAGAATATAAAGTATCAGGTACTCTATTCAACAGTGTTTACATACCAAGTAGTGGTTATGCCCACATTAGCAATAGAGCAAATCATAATATTACTTTATACGGGCATTTTGGTATATACGAGGCCGAAAGCACTGAAAAGACGGCGCTATTTGAAGAAAAGATTGGATCTTTGCAAACGTATAGATTTAATAATCTGAGTGGTAAACATACAAATGATATTTACAAAGTAAAACGTTCACAAACCAATCATTCAGCAACTTACTATAAAAATAAAACAGGTGAAACAGTTGAGAGACAATCGACAACTAGTTCTATTGATGTAACAAGCGGTGGATTTGCAGAAGTAACAAACTTAAATCCTGAAGCAATGATAGTATATGGAGCAAATTCTTCATTTAGTATTGAAAAAGTAAATCATAATTCTTTATATCAAAGGAATATTACACCGAATAAAAACTATTTTATTAAAAATACAAGTATAGATAAGGAAAAACTTCATTTTCAAGATAACGAAACTAGTTTTACATATGAAATAATAAAAAGCGGTAAAGTAATAGATCAAGGAACAGAAAAAACAAAATCTGGATATATAAATGTTCCTTCAGGTTCATCAATAAAAGTTAATAGTAGCTCTCAAAATTTAACCCTATGGGGCCATTATTATGCTTTTATCGATAATATTAACAAGGATTTTATAGAAAAAGAGATAATTGATTCAACATATGGAAATATTTCAAACGGGGAATACGTATCTGATCCTGTAAACATTACAAATGGGAACTACGTATACCAAACAGTGGACTTTTCGGTCCAAAGTATTGGACTACCATTAGAGTTTGGTCGTTACTATAATTCTAAAAATCAAACATCCACTTCCTTAGGGAAAGGATGGAGTCACACATTTAATAGCTTTATAGAGAAATTGAATGATTCTTCCCTCCGTGTGCAGTACCCAGATGGAAAAATGGTTATTTTTAAAAATTATAATGGGGATTATCGTCCTGTACCTGGTATCACAGAAGAACTAGTTCAAACGGATGAAGGTTATCAATTAATTTTTAAAAATCAAATGGTACTAACATACAGTAGTGATGGAAAGCTAATCCAAATGAAGGATAGAAATGAAAATGAGTTGAATTTAACTTATGATAACAATCAACTAGTCAATATTAATGACAGCACGGGAAGAAGTATAAATCTACAATACAATAATGAGGGTTATCTAACCCTTGCAAAGGATCCAGCAGGAGGAACTGTACATTTTAAATATGATGGAAAGCAACAGTTAGTAGAATCAGTTGATAGAAATGGACAAAGTACCCTTTTTATCTATGATGAGCACGGGATAACCAGTGTTACTGATAAGGATGGAACTCAATTTATTAATAACACATATGATGAAGAGTCCCGAGTTGTTAAACAAATAGATGGTGCTGGAAATATAACTCTTTTTACTTACGACCCAGAGAAAAGATTTAACACTGTAACAGACCCAAAAGGAAATACAACAACATATCAATATAATGAGTATTTCAGGGTAACGAAGGTCACCAATGCGAAAGGATTTGTTAGTGAATCCGAGTATGATGATCAAATGAATAAAATTTCGGTATCTGATAATAAAGGGAATACAGCACTATTTTCTTACGATAGATACGGAAATATTACAAAACAGATAATACCTGGTAAACAACAGGCTGAAACTATCCTTACGTATAATGATAATAATCAGATTATCGAAGAACAGAACCCACAAGGACAAATAACCTATTACACATACGATAGTCGAGGAAATCTATTAAAAACAGAAAGGAAAAGGGAATCAACAAAGCCAATTACCACAATATATGAATACAATGAGACTGGAAAGGTTACATCCGTAACCAATGAACTAGAAGAAAAAACTATTTATAAATATGATAGTTTTGGAAATCAAATAGAAAGTACTGATCCATTAGACCGGACCACTAAAAAAACATTTGACCATTTAGGAAGAGTACTAACAGTAACAGATGCAAAAGGAAATACTACTAAATACGAGTATGATAAAGAAAGCAACCTTGTAGGTGAAACGTTTCCTGATGAAAGCACAATTAAATATACTTACGATGGAAATGGGAATGTGCTTACAAGAACAGATGCGAAAAATAATCAAACAAGCATGACCTATAACTGGAATAATAACCTTAAATCAAAAACAGATGAAGATGGCCATACAATTGTATATGATTACGATGAAAATCAAAATCTTATAAAAACTACTTATCCAAACGGTTATTCGATTTATAATCAATACAATACCCTTAATCAACTGGTGTTATCGGTTGATTCACTAAACAGAGCAGAAAAGAAAACTTACGATAAAAATGGAAATCTTGAAACTGAAACAGATTCGAAAAATCTATCAGCCACAGTATTGAAAACATTAATTACTGAAATAAATCTTGATGCAAAAATCAATAAAGGATTAATCACGATTTTGGGTTATAAAGATGGAAAATGGCAGTCTGTTTACAGTACTAATCAGTCTATCAGTGATTGGGTTTCTTTAGAAAGTGGAGTAGAGAAAGTAAGGTTAACATCTTCTGAAGATTTTGAAGGAAATGCTGCCTTATTAAAAGTAAAAACAGATAACAATGATGAACAGACGGCAGACGCTTCGCTAACCATAAATTCAGGAAACCAAGAAACACTTGAATTTTTACCAAGTCCAAAAATTATTGTTAATACAGAAGAAGATGCTACACTTTCCTATCAATACAATGAACGAAATGAGCGTATTCTCGGATCGAATAAATTAAACCGTAAAGTAGAATATCAATATGATATACTAGGTCAACTAACAGATATAATAGATGTTAAAGGGCAGGTAACAAAATACGAGTATAATGACTTAAATCAATTAGTAGGGGTAATAGATGGCCAAGGAAATAAAACTGTCTATTCCTACGATACATTAGGTCAATTAATTAAAAGCACAAATGCTAAGAACCAAACTACTCAATATTTGTATGATCAAGCAGGTCAATTAATTGAAGAAATTGATTCTTTAAATAATAAAACCTCTTACGAATACGATGCAAATGGTAATCAGACAGCAGTTAAGCGTAATGAAGAGTTACTAATACAATATGAGTATGATAAAAATAATAGGTTAATAGCAAAAACAGAATCTGATAATAGAATTCAATATGAATACGATCCAAATGGCAATTTGAAGTCAATGACCGATGCAACAGGAACAACTATATATGAATACAATAAATTAAACCAGATATCAAAAGTTGTTTACCCTAATGAAATTTCAGTAAGTTATGAATATGATGAACAAGGTAACGTTAAACAACTAGATTACCCTGATCAAACTAAAGTGAAGTATATACGAGATTCATCAGGATTAGTTACTTCAATCAAAGATTGGAACGGGAAAGAAGTTCAGCTAAATCGAAGTGTAGAAGGATTAGTCGAAAATGAGATTTATCCAAACGGGCTTGAAACCAAATATACTTACAATGAACTTTCTGAAATAAAGAGCATAGAAAATAAACAATCAGACCAAACTCTTTTCTCACGAGCTTATGAGTACGATGAACGAGGTCAATGGAAAAAATCTGTTAATGAAGAACAGAAAGAAACTCTTTATTCATATGATGCATTACAGCAGCTAATAAAGGTTCAGAATGATAAAACAAATAATGAGTATCAATATGATGAGATAGGGAATCGAAAAGAACTTAAAACTATTAACAGTGTTCTAAGCTATGATTATAATAACGGCAGTCAGTTGCTGGAAATTAAGAGCAACGCTGGTGATGAACAGATCAATCTGGAGTACGATTCAAATGGTAATGTAGTTAAAAAAGGTGACAATGTCCTTCATTTCAATAATGAAAATCAGCTTATTCGTTATACATCACCTGGACACGGCATTTCATATAAATATAATGGTTTAGAGCGTCTCGTTCAAAAAACAGTTAACGGAAAGACTGAAACCTTTATTTATAATGAGCTAAGTGATGATGCACGACTTCTAGCTGTAATTGATGAAAACGGGAACACAACCTCCAAATTTATAAATAATACAATAATGGAACAAGGTGAGAAAACTTATTATTTATTAAAAGATGGGCAAGGTAGTGTTATCCAAGTCATTGATGAAGCAGGGGTAGTTGCAGCAGAATACGAATATAGTCCTTTTGGTAAAATGACGCTTATAAAGGGCGAATTAACACAACCGTTTGGTTTTACTGGTGCAATCACAGATCATGTTACTGGACTACTTTACCTTAATGTTCGTCACTATGATCCTGAAACCGGACGATTTGTATCAAAAGATCCGTATAAAGGAGAAAAAGATAACCCTATTTCACTCAACCCTTATATTTATTCCTATAATGATCCTATTAATCTTTATGACCCAAGTGGTATGAGTCCTATCGAGATTGATGATAGTTTATGGGATATCAATAATGATCTTGAAGATTGGTCCGATTGGATAAACTTTATTCCAGGAGTTGGGTTTATTAAGGGCGCTTATGAAGCTTCTACAGGCCACGATCTTTTAACAGATAACTCACTTAACGGAAATATGCGTTTTTATGCTATGTTTGGTATGGTTCCTGGTGGCGGTTTTGGAAAAGTAGGGAAAAAGCTCGGGGTTGATAATGGTACAGGTAAAGTTTCTAAATATGAAGATGTAACTAAATCTGGTAGTCGTTATGCAAATAGAGCAACAGATGTAACAAAAGCAGATTTCGAAAAAAATCTTCTGAAAGATGGATGGAAAAAAACAACTTCAAAAGATGGAAAAACTACCATTTTAACTAAAGATGGTGCTAAATATGTTCTTCGTGACGGTGCTAGGTCTACAGGAGGTCCAACTGCTGATTTTTATCCTAGTGGGAGCAAAGGATTTACTTTAAAAATTAGATTGAAGTAGGAGAACGTGAGATTAATGAACTTTGAAAATTTCTTTGTAAGAAATAATGAAGAATTTAATGAATTAAAAGAAATGGTAAGTGCTACTTTTAATATAGAAAGTAAATTACCTAACCAAGTATTTTGTGAAAAATTTGGAGATTTTAAATTTGAAGAATTTGACTTTGCAATGAGTGGGGAGTTCTGGAATACACTCAAAAAATTATCTATTCAAACAAATGATGATTTTGTCCTTGCCGCAGTGTTAGAACCAAGTCCTGTAGGATATTTTTACAAAGAATTTAATTATTACAATTGGATTAAATTACCTATTGATTTGTCTGCTGATGAATACTATGAAATTCTTGAATTAGGACCAGAGGAAAGTCCAGCAGACGCAGTGGTATATAATTCTTATACTGTAGTTTGGTTGTCCCCTTCAATGAAGTGGGCAATTTGGGGAGAAAGGGACTATGGTATATGTGTAATAGGATTTAATGATACGACTCATCGAAATAAGTTATCACCTTTTTTAAAATCATGGCGTTCTATCGATAAAATAGTATTATCGTGGATTGAAACTAATTTAGTGAGTCATGGACTCCAGCAAGATTTTGTTAAGTCTCTTTACTTTAACTATTCTCAAAATATATAAATAAGAATTTATCTATTCCCAGTAAAAACCTTGATTGGCTTATGCCTTTCAAGGTTTTTAATAGGGGGAGTGCCGAATAGACTACTATTTAAATAGAAAATAGAGAAAGGGCTTGTATGCCCTATATGATGTTTAGCCAACTTATTAAGTGCGTAAAATCACCACCAAGAAACTTGATGAATTTTATAATAAAAAATTGGAGGGAGGCTTGTCTTCAAAGACAGTTCGTGAATTTCATAATCTTTTGAGACGTGCTTTAGCCAAGCTATTAAATGGTCAATACTTAAACTTAATCCTGCCATGGATGCTAAACCACCTAAAATATTGACTAAAGAAATAAACATATGGACTAAAGAGTAAGTTAAGAAATTTTTAACAATTTTGGAAGCGAGAAAGCGGAACCCATATTCCAAGTTATAATCTTTACTGGATTAAGGAAAGGAGAAGCCTTAGCGCTAAAGTGGGAAGATATTGATTTCTCAAAGGGAAAAATTCATGTGACTAGATCAGTAACTCGCACAAAAGAAAAAGGTCTATTCTTAAAGGATGTAAAAACTCAAAATTCAAAGCATCAAGTATCCTTTTCACCTTATTTAGTAAATAAGCTTAAAAGAACATAAGGAAAATCAAAAAAAGCATAAAGAAAGACTTGGGGATTTCTACAAAGATCAATAAATGGTATTTTGCACCTTTGAAGGTAATTTAAAGGATCCTCGGAATTTTTTAAGGGAATTTAATCGTTTGAGTAGAGAAGTAAAGTTACCAAAGATTACGATTCACGATTTGCGCCATTTACATGCTACTCAGCTAATGATTAATGGAACTAATCCAAAAGTTGTTCAAGAGCGTCTGTGGCATTCAAGAGTAGAAGTAACACTTGATCTATATTCTCACGTAAATGAGGATTTACAAGTAGATGCTGCTACACGATTTGAACAAAATTTTTTTAATTAATTTTGGCTTCTGTAAAGTCAGTTACAGAAAGTTAGGTAAGCTAAGGCAAAGCTTTAGTCGACTAAAGGTGCACACTTTGTGCACAGTTCTGATCAAAGTTCTGTTCTTTATGAATG
>JAEWDX010000365.1 GCA_023389895.1 Bacillota bacterium | reverse complement strand
AGGATGAGATGCGAAAAATTCGTGGAAATGAAATCTCAATGATTTTCCAAGAGCCGATGACTTCATTGAATCCTGTGATTCCTGTTGGCGAGCAAATTGCTGAAGCTCTACGACTACATCAAAAAATGGGAAGAAAAGCAGCATGGGATAAGGCAGTCGAAATGTTAAAGCTTGTCGGTATTCCTTCACCCGAAAAAAGAGCGAAGCAAGAGCCATTTCAATTAAGCGGAGGCATGCGTCAGCGTGTAATGATTGCGATGGCACTCGCCTGTACACCTGAAGTTTTGATTGCGGATGAGCCAACAACAGCATTAGATGTAACGATTCAGGCACAAATACTAGAATTAATTAAAGACTTGCAAACGAAGCTAGGGATGGGCGTCATTATGATTACCCATGATTTAGGTGTTGTTGCCGAAACATGTGATACTGTTGCCGTAATGTATGCAGGGAATATTATCGAACACGCACCTACGGAAAAGATATTTTCCAAGCCTAAACATCCTTATACTCAAGGCTTGCTGAATTCATTACCTAAGATTCATGAAGATCAGGATGAATTACAAACGATTGAAGGTAGTGTCCCAAGTCCATATAATATGCCACCCGGCTGCCGTTTTGCGTCTAGATGTCCCTCCCAACAGCCAATTTGCCACAATCAGCAGCCTGATCTAATTGAACAAAATGATGGGGTAAAGGTACGTTGTTGGATGTATACAGACAGTTGGGTAGATCAAGTTGAAAAAGAGGAGGCTGTAAAATAATGCAGGCTACATCAGAGAAGAAAGTATTATTACAAGTTGACCATTTAAAGCAATATTTCCCTGTCAAATCAGACTCCCTTTTTAAACCGAAAGCCTATGTAAAAGCAGTAGACGACATTTCATTTCATCTTTATGAAGGGGAAACTTTAAGCATTGTTGGTGAATCAGGCTGTGGTAAATCAACAACTGGCCGCGCCATTTTAAGACTTGATGAACCAACGGATGGAAAAGTTTATTATTCTGGACAAAACATTTTAGATTTAAATAAAAGAGAAATGAGAAAACTTAGAGGAGATTTGCAGGTCATTTTTCAAGACCCCTTTGCCTCTCTAAACCCTCGACAAACAATAAAGCAAATATTAAATGAAGCAATGGCGATTCAAGAGGTTGTGGCAAAACCAAAAAGAGTAGAAAGAATGTTAGAATTGCTTGGACTTGTTGGCCTGCCCGCAGAGGCACTTGATCGCTATCCTCATGAATTTAGCGGTGGGCAACGACAGCGAATTGGAATTGCCCGAGCACTTGCGGTAAATCCTAAATTAATCATTTGTGATGAAGCTGTTTCTGCATTGGATGTATCTATCCAAGCACAAATACTAAATCTATTAAAAAAGCTACAAAATCAATTTCAATTAACCTTTCTCTTTATTTCACATGATTTAAGTGTTGTTCGCCATATTTCCGATCGGGTTATGGTGATGTATTTAGGTAAAGTTGTTGAAATTGCGGAGAAAAAAGCATTGTTCGATTCGCCGCTCCATCCATATACCCGAGCATTATTATCATCCATTCCGGTTCCAAATCCAATGGTAAAAAGCGAACGTATTTTATTAATTGGAGATGTTCCTTCTCCAATTAATCCACCAAGTGGATGTCGCTTCCATACCCGCTGTCCATTTGCGACGGAACAGTGTAAGATGGAGGAACCTGTCTTACGTGAATCAAGCAAGAATCATTTCGTCAGCTGTCACTTTGCAGAAAAATTAATTCAATAATTCTATTTTCAAATACTAATAATTTAGTTAAAATGTAATATTAAAAAAGGGGGCGTATAACTCCCTTTTTCTATATCATAAGGAGAATGACTTAAATGCTATCAATTGATACTTTCTCCCTTTATATTATGCTTTGCGTTCTGGCCCCTCTGCTAGGAGCCTTTACACTGCTATTTTTATTTATTTTTGAAAAGCGAATCGATCTTCTTGAGAAACAAAAGAGAGAAATTGCTTTAGAAAGAGAATTGCACACAGCTCTTTATAATCAATTGAACCAAGAAATTGAACCGCATTTCTTTTTTAATACGTTAAATTCCATTTTAAGCTTAGCAAGACTCGATCGAAAAACAGATTTAATTCATTCGATTGAAGCCCTTTCAAAATTGCTTAAATTTAAGTATCAAGCTAACGCTCCTTTTTTTACGATTGCAGAAGAACTTGAATATATCAATCATTATTTAGAAATACAAAAAATCAGATTTCGGGATCGGCTCCATTTTGAAATTTCATCTGATCCGATTGTAGTTGATGCCGTTATCATCCCTTTTTTAATTCAAACGCTTGTCGAAAATGCATTTAAACACTCGTTCGAAAAATATGTTGGTGAAGCATTTTTAAAAATTGGTATTGAAAAGAAGGAAAATGCAGTTCATATAAAGGTATGGAATAATTCCTTTAACAATGAGGACATGCATTCTCATGAGAGAGGACTCGGTTTGGAAAACATCGCTAAGAGATTAGAGCTTCTTTTCCCTAACGATAATCCTTCTGTTACGTTATCAAATTCAGAAAATGGCACAACCGTTTTAGCGATTTTCCCAATTGTATTCAAATCAGAATATGAAGGAGGCGAATATTCGAGATGAATATCATGCTAGTAGATGATGAACTACTTGAATTAGAGCAGCTTGAATATTTAATTCAAAAAAGATTTCCAAATTGGCGTTTCTTTAAAGCACTCGATGCATCACAAGCGATGCAAATCGTCAAACAACATGATATCTTTCTTTCATTTCTAGACATCCAGCTGCCAGGAAAATCAGGATTAGAATTAGCAATGGAGCTAACACACTCATACGAAATGGATATCATTATGGTGACAGCTTTTCAAAACTTTGAATATGCCCAAGCCTCAATTAGACTTGGTGTCGTAGATTACATCACAAAGCCAATTATAGAAGATGAGCTAGCCTCCGTATTAAAAAAGTATGAGCGATTAGGGCGCTACTCAGAGCAAATTGCAAGTGCGCTAAAAATTATTCATCAGGAATATAGTGATAAATTAACATTAAATTATTTAGCTTCTAAAATTCATATTAACTCAGCATACTTAAGTAGAAAATTTCACGAAGAAGTTGGGGCAGGCTTTTCAGAATATCTAAATGATTATCGATTAATGCAAGCACAAAAAATGCTCATTGATTATCCTGATTTAAGCATAAATGCCATCTCAGAAAGATGCGGTTTTAACAGCCAGCATTATTTTAGTCAAATATTCCGCAAAATGACCGGACAATCTCCGCGTGATTATCGCTTAAAGGAGACATACCGTTGAGAAAAACTAATTATCAGTATTATGTAAGTGGTGCGATAAAACTAGGGGCTAGCTTCGGAATTGTTAGTTTATTAGCGCGCTGGGTAACAGGCAATACGATCCTTTCCTCTCCGGAAACGTTGATAAAATACGGTCTGCTTGGTGGAATCGGCTATTCATTAATGGGCGCTCTTGCCCTTATTTTATTTGGTTCCTTAGCAAAAAAAATCCGTGAATATTATCCCGAGGACTATACGATTGGAGATGTATTACGAAAAAAGCTACGACCTGTCGGCTATTGGTATATGATATCTATTCTACTTTTCACAAGCTTTGATTCTTTGTTTGTACAGGCCATAGGGGCAGGATTACTTACCCAATTGATTTTTCCTATTCCCGTTTTTATTGGCATGTTGTTATTTTTAGTCTTTTGCTTTTTTATTGGAGGGGTTGGCGGGATGCAACGGCTCCATCAGCTCTCGGGAGTAAATGTCACCTTAATTTTCGGAGCAATTATCGTCATCCCTGTTTATTTTTTTATTCAAGAAGGAGTTCATCCTGTATATGAAGGGATTAGACTATACCACCCTTATGTCTTGTATATAAAAAATACGGATGCAACTATGTTTATTTTCACTGCTATCCTCATTGGTTTTGGACAAGTTATCATTGATCGAGCTACATGGCAGAGAGTATTTATTATAAAAAAAGAAAAAGTGCGAATGACTTTTACCTTAGCTGGGCTTATATGGGCAACCATTCCTCTTGCGTTATCATCCTTACTAATGATCATCATTTTTGGAAGAAGTTATGAAAATATTTATTCGATTATGTTTGAACTTGTCGATAAAATCCAGTCTTCCCTTCTAATTGTTTTATTTGTTCTGTTTTGCTATAGTGCGATTTCTTCTGCAATTACAGCGGAATTACATGCGACAACAACTTTATTTGTAAGAAATGTTATGGAGTTATTCATTCCAACGATAACTGAACGGGATAAATGGAAATATACGTACCTTTTTTCAGGACTAATCTGTATTATATTATTTGGAATTGTTACTGTTCTTACACCAAGTCCTATTGAACTGCTATTTTTCTTCGGGAATATTTACGCAGCCATGATTGGACCGATGTTTTATATCATCCTTAGCAAAAGAATACTACCTTCTATCGTTCCCTTATCATCATTCATTGGAACCGTATCAGGCTATATATTCCAGGTATTTACTGTAGACTTGATCGCCATTTGGATAAGTTTTTCCATTTCAACATTTATTTGTTTCATTGTGTATCTTTTCTTAACTTTTAAAAAAAGTTCTGTAAAACTAGACTATTGATTTTCGCTTCAGGCGTTTGCTTTGATTTTTCGAAAAAAATAGGAGACTATTCTAGATGATCGGCCCCTAATTAGTTAAACAAATAAAAATCTGTTTACTTCATTGGGAGCAATTCACATGGAATAGCCTCTTTTTGCCTATTTATTTAAATAGAAATGAAGTGGATATGTTCGGTATCGTGCAGTCGGCATTTTTTCCGTCGTAAAGAAGCCTGATGGTGCTTGAATTAAATCTGGTATTCTATTAACAACGGTTGCACAAGTTAATTCCACAGTTGCTGGATTAGAAATTTTCACAACTGTTTCCGGTTCACCTTTAATAACCCAATCATTACAATCCGTTTCACCTTCAGCATATACCTTTCCAATACATTCGCTTACAATAACCGGTCCTTGATGCGTAACTGTCGTCACCACTGCTGACATTCCTGTTGCATGTCCAGCAGGAATTGTTTTTCCTAATGTTTCTGAATATAAATCTTCTTCATAAGACATTGGGACTAATTGCTGATTTTGAGATTTGATTGTCCAGCCAAATTGCGAGCACAACCATTCATTTGAATTTCTCATGAAGGATGGAAGGTCATTATTGCTTGCAATTTCTTTTTCAAACTCTTCTAATGATAAACCCGCTCCATGTACCTCTGCTAAAGCAATTCCATAATGCTCAACATTATAGCTTGATTTACCTTCGATTCGAATAATATTATGGGAGGACCCAGCTAAAGTCGTTATTAAGTTTCCCCAGAATACATCCTGATAGCCAGCACCTGTAAACGTACAATTGTTTTCCTTTGCAAGACGGTCTAAACGATTCGTAATTTCCGGTGAAGTTGTCCATGGATAAAAGGCTTCTTCACAAGTCGTAATCGCATTCACTCCGTGACGAGCAGCTAATTCAAAAGCAGCCATTGTGTCAGACATTAAACTTTTCGTCATAATAAGACATACATCAGCGTCTGTTTCTTGAAATACTCGCTCAGCGTCACTTCTTATAGGAACATTTAGTTTTAAGCCCAATCCTGCTACTTCTCCTACATCCTTACCGACAAGAGCAGGATTTGCATCAATTGCTCCAACAATTTCTGCTCCCTTTTCATACAAATATCGCAAGCTAATCATACCCATTTTTCCACAGCCATACTGAATAACACGAACTTTTTCTAACATCTAGATCCCTCCATGATTGCTCAGTATTTCACATGAATGCATGTGTTAAATAAAACTCTACAATTGAATTGTAAACCCTATAGCAACAATAGGCTCAAGAACTATTTTATTTTTTTCACAGGAATCTGCAGTCGCATAATCATTTGGCGTTCATTAAGTATCCAGTCCAGCAATTCAAAAATAACCTCGCAAATATAATCCCCGACCATTTCAAGTCCGTGCTCGTTTATATAATCAACAAGTTTAAAAGCATACTCTTTTTCTTTAGAAAAATCATCACAATAAATGGACACATAATCATGGGCGGGTATTCGTTCAATCCCTTTAATATCGATATAATCGTCATCAACAAACATAAAGATTTCAGTAGATGCTAATTTCCGCTGCTTAATTGTGTCCATTCGAGTAATTGTTCCGACATTACAAAAATTAGAAGAGGAAAATTGATGAATAAGCGCCTGCTTTCGTAACTCTCTTAAAATATATTCATATGTTTCTAGATTATCTTCATAAATATTTTGATTTCCGTTATAGCAATAAATTTTCCTCTCTGGAAAAAAACTCTCCTCAACCACACCCATTTTTGTAATTTGTTTGCATACTAGATAATTTTGACGGGCAATCTCAAGTGTCCTTTTCATCTGGATTAGCTCATTTACTTTTCCATCAATTATTTTAAGTTGATCATCAAACAGGTCAGGGATTGAATAAGCATCCTTTTCTGAAAAAAATTCCTTCACTTCTCGCAAAGTAAAGCCCATATACTTTAAGTATTTTATATAGTCAAGACAGGCACATTGCTTAATCGTGTAATATCGATAGTTTGTAATCGGATCGATATAATTAGGTGAAAGAAGGCCAATTTTGTCATAATGATGCAAAGTTTGAATGGAAACATTGTTGAGTTTCGCCATTTGTCCAATTGAAATCTTCTTTAGCATACAAGAGCCTCCAGCTTTGTTGTTTCATTGCATTACTTGGTTTTTTAATTAAAAACGGGTCTCCTCTTATCATTTTAAAACCATTATAAAAATAAATTCAACTTCCTACATATGAGCACGTCGCAATAAGTTTATTTTTATATGTACGTTTTTAAAAATATATTAATAAGGAAGGGAGCCAGAAAGGTTAGTGACATCTCAGAAGAAGTGCGGATGTTATTGGATCGAGGGAAAATAGAGAGTGTTAATCTTTTTATTTTGTCTTATCTAAAATCATTTGCCGATCTTACCAACCAAAACATCCTTGGCTGGCATATGATCAACAAACTGATAACTTACCATGAGTAAGACTTTACCTCACCTTACAAAACCTTGATCTAAAGAGCTTTTTTTAAAAAAATCAAATTAGCATTATTTATAGGAATTTAATATTTAAAATGTTTCAATTGAAATATCTGTATTTATAGCGATTGCTGCTTGTATACCAGTTGCTTCTGATAAAATGATTTCAGATGGTGCTGGCTGAGCAGCATCACCTGCCGCATATATGTTTTTTTCCGATGTTCTGCCAAAATGATCTACAACGATTAAGCCGTTTTCATCAATATCACAAGATAATCCTTGGCCAATTACATTTGTTGTGTATAAATTTGGTGTAAAAATGGCTGCTTCCCTTTCTGCTTCAAATCCATTTTGAAAGACAACACTTCTTAACATTCCGTTATCACCTTTAATTTCCTTAATCTTTTCGGTGAATACCTTTATCCCTTTTTCCTCCAATTGGTTTCTTTCACTTATCCTCATTTCATTTCCATTAGTTGCAACGATTAAATCCTCAGATAAGTTGTGAACAATTTTAGCTTTATGTGCTGCATCATTTGTTTCATTTATAAGAATCAATTTTTTATCCCTTAATTCCCAACCATAACAATAAAGGGATGTAAAAATACTTTTGTTATAATACAAATTAATATTCGGAATATCAGACTTGATTTTGGTACCTTCAGTAAGAAGAATTTTTTTAGCAAGGAAATTTTTACCATCACCAGTATAAATTTTAAAAAGTCTATTGTCCGATTGTTTAATTACCCTTACACCTTGAATATCAATTGAATGGATATTTGAATAATGCTCTAATTTTTCTTTTGCAGCTTGCATGAATTCAGCAGAAGTATTTCCATTTCTTAAAATGCTTTCTTGGAGTTCAAAGGCAAGGTGATCACTATTTGTATTAAACAAAGCTACCGATCTCCTCGCCCTTCCTAACAATAAAGCTGCGTTTAATCCGGCTGGTCCTCCACCGATTATAGCACAATCATAAAGGCTCATTTTACTTTCCTCCTCTTATTTAAATTCTTCTTATTAGCTCAAACCCCTATAATCTCTTTTAAGTTCTCAAGGGGGACATACCCTACAATTGGATCATGTAATTTATTATTGACAATCAAACGAGAGTGAGGAATTCCCATTACTCCATAATCAGCAGCGATCTGAGGGCCTTCTTCAATGTCTACTCTTATGATTTTTACTTTAGCACCTAATTCTTCATTAAGCTGCTCAAGAACCATCTTAAACATTTTGCAAGGACCACACCATTCTGCCCAGAAATTTATTAAAACCATCTCATCCGTTATTAAATGCTGTTCTAATTCTTGCTTTGTAGTTACATGTACAATCGACATAATTCTTCCTCCTTTGTAGATACCAGTGTATTTTTAAACCTCCGAGGTGAAATAACCCATTTAATATGGTCTTTTGGATTATTACCCTAAACCATCTATCCTCCTTTCAACAAAAACATTAAGGACTTAAAAGACTTTTTATATCTATATTTATTTAAAAAATAATAATGGATCATAAATCCACTGTTATTTTTTAAAAAGATCTGATATTTTTCGATTTCTTAACTCTTCTTCCATTTTTTCCTCTGCTGAAAACATTGCAGCTTTTATCACACATTCTGGTTCAGAGTTAAAACAGCAATCAAACAAAGATGATTTGCCTTCAATAGCATGTATGATGTCCAAAAATGAAATGTCTTCCCAATTTTGACTAAGCGTATATCCTCCGTTGGCCCCTGAAGAAGAATTAATCATTCCTTCCTTAACCAACTTGGTCAATATTTTAGACAAATACGTAGGAGAAACTTTCTGCTTCTCTGCTAACTGTTGTACACCAACGGGTTTATTTGGTGTATCCATTGCAAGAAAAAGCATAGTGTGAAGAGCATAATTTGTAGCTTTTGAATACTTCATGATGTATGATTCACCTCCCGGATAAAAGACTTTGCATATCTATAATAACCTTTATCGTATTTCTGTGTCAATATTTGTTAACGTATAATTGATTTAGATATATGATATGGCCTTTCCATTTACCCAAACTAGTCTTAGAAAATGAAGTACTGAAGGTATAATAGGCCATTTCTGAGAGACTAAATATTTATTTAGTAGGGCTTTTTACATTATTGAATTCAGTAGGTGTTCTAGAGTTAGAAAATTGAAATATTCTATTTTTTTAAAAATTACCGTTGACAATGCATTAGGTTTTTTATATTCTGTAATAATGCACAAAATTGATCAAGCAAAATAAAATTCAAAGAATGGGGTGTATCTATTGATTATAAAAGTTGTAGATTATAATCAGAATTGGAGCAGCGAATATCAAAAAGAAGAATATTCTATTAGGACTATCC
>JAEWDX010000341.1 GCA_023389895.1 Bacillota bacterium | reverse complement strand
ACAGCGTTTAGATGGCAAAACAAATATGGAAATAGATAATGGAATGCTCGGAGAAGGTCAAGCGAATGAGCAATCTGATGGCAACGGTCCGGTATTGAAGGGCAGTATTAGACCATATACTGAGGTTTATCGTCAATATGAGCAAGCTTATCGCCAAAGTACGGATCGTTATAAATACCCTGCTGATTTAGAGGAAATCGTGAAAAGCTATTTTACGAATATCGATCCGAATAAGGAGTGACTTTTTAGATGTCAACAGCATTGGAAAAAGAACAGCAGTTTATTTTAGCTGCTGAAACGATATCGAAAGTAAAAACAGAAATTCAATCCTTTATTGTTGGGCAAGAGGAAGTAATCGATCAAGTTTTATGGAGCATTTTTGCGGGCGGGCATGTTCTTTTAGAAGGGCTGCCAGGTCTCGGCAAAACGATGCTCATTAAGACGATCGCAGACTGCCTTGATTTAGATTTCTCAAGAATCCAATTTACACCTGATTTAATGCCCTCTGATATTACAGGAACAATGCTACTGCAACCTGATGAGTCAGGTAGGCAAAATTTTGTTTTTCATAACGGTCCGATATTTGCCAATATTATTTTAGCGGATGAAATTAATCGAGCGACTCCGAAAACGCAAAGTGCTCTGTTAGAAGCAATGGGGGAGAAAACGGTAACGACGATGGGAGAGACGAAGGAAATGGAAAAGCCATTCTTTGTGCTCGCAACGCAAAATCCGCTTGATATGGAAGGGACTTACCCATTGCCAGAAGCACAAACTGATCGCTTTCTTTGTAAAGTAAATGTCCGCTACCCGACAAAAGCTGAATTAAAAGAAATCGTTATCCGAACAACGGGTCCGGAAATGGTAAAACTGCAAAAAATCGCGACGCTTGAGGATGTTCTTTTTCTACAAAAGCTTGCGAAAGAAATTCTTGTCTCAAATGAAATGCTTGATTATGCTGTTGGAATTGTTTCGGCAACTCATCCAGATTTAGAAGATGCACCTGAAATGGTTAAGCAATATGTTCAATATGGAAGTGGCCCTCGCGGACTTCAAAGTTTAATCAGTATGGCAAAGGCTAGAGCACTGTGCTTAGGGAGATATCATGTTTCGATTGGCGATTTAAAACATGTGACAAGATCAGTATTAAGACATCGGCTGATTGTAAATTTTGAAGGGGAGGCAAATGGCATTACTGCGGATATAATTATCGACCATCTTTTAGATGGAGGAGCAAAAGACGAATGAATAAACAGCAAGCATTAATTAGTAAATTACAAAGAAAGCGTTTGCTTGTTAAAACAAAAAAAAGAGGCGTTCATAAAGGCACAAGACAGTCGGGCAAGTTCGGTTCTTCTTTAGAGTTTTCTGATTTTCGTTCTTACCAACCAGGTGATGATGTCAGGCTTATTGATTGGAATGTGTATGGGAGAACGAATAAGCATTATATAAAGCGCTATTTAGATGAGCAGGAGTTAGCAATTGCCATCTATTTAGACACGACATCCTCTATGAAACAAGTAAATTCAAAGTGGCAGCTAGCGAAACAGCTTGCCGCGGCATTTAGCTATATTGTCTTAAATAGTGAGGATCGGCTACATTTTTCTACCGTTTCGTCCGCTAAAGTCGAGCCGATTAAACGAAAAGGCTCTGTTTACAGTAGAAAAATGTTTTTAGAAATTTTAAGCCTTGAGGAAATCGGCAAAACAGATGAATATTTCCATACATTAGTGAAGACTATTGCTCGGAAGCAGCAGTTAACGATCATGATTACAGATGGTTTAGAGCCACTTGAAGACGTAGAAATTTTGCTCAAGAAAATGGCAGCATTTAAACAGGAATTTTGGCTTATCCAAGTTCTTAGTGATGAGGAACTCAAACCGAGCTTTTCAGGCGATATGAAATTAATTGATTGCGAGTCAGATGTGGCGGTAAATGTAAGTATGAGTCCAGCCATTCTTGCAAGCTATGAAAAGAGATTAAAAGAGCATAATCATAATTTAGAAGGAATGTGTCGGAAATTTGGTGGGCACTATTTATTAGCAAGCGATAATCGTGATGTTTTAACGATTTTGTTTCACGACTGTTCTGGAAAAGGGTTGCTGAATTGAGGTGAGACGATGCCATTTCTAAATCCAAGTTTTTTTCTTTTAACTATTTTTATCATCGCTGTCATTTTGTTTTACTTTTTTCGGAAACAGTATGTTGAGCAATCGATTTCCTCGAATTATTTATGGGAACAAGTGTTGAATGAATGGCAAGCATCTCCATGGTTAAAGAAGCTTCAGCAAAATCTATTATTTTGGTTACAACTTTTCGCCTTACTGTTTTTAATGCTTGCACTCGTTAAGCCCCTTTGGTTTGAAAATGCTTTACGTGGTGAGCATATTATAATGATTATCGACACGTCAGCCTCAATGTCTAGTGAATATGATGGCAGCACTCGCTTTCTTGCTGCAAAAAACAAAGCCTTTGAATTAGTCGAGAAGATTGACGGTCAAGAGGTTACAATAATCGAGGCTTCCGAAAAGCCAAAAATTTTATTAAGTCAGGAAACGGACTTAGCTGTCATTCGAAAGCAAATTAATCAGATCGAATTGTCATATGGACACGAGGATATACAGAAAGCATTAGCTTTGGCAGTATCACTTTCAACGAGCATGGAGACAGGGATTCATATTTTTTCCGACGGGGTTACAAAATCTCAATTGAATGAAGATGCGAAAGAGCAATATGTTGAAGTCTATAATATTGGTGAAGCAGTTGCTAATCTTTCATTGCTTTCATTTGGCGTTGCATCAATCAACGACCAGTTATTAGGCGTTGCTGTCATTGAGAATCAAGCGGTAAGCAGCAAGGAAGTAGAGTTCGTTGTAAAAAGTGAAAATGAAACCCTCTTTCAAAAAAAGATCACCGTTGAAGGAAATGAACAACATGTAGTGCAAATACCCTCACTTCGCAGCAAGCCTTATTACGAGGCTGTTATTTTGAATAAAGATGGTTATATGGCAGACAATTCAGCAACATCTATTTTAACGGAATCAAATCAAAAGCTTTATATGGTTGGTGATTTAAATCCTTTTGCAGTAAAAGGGTTTCAAACGATTGGGGCAGAATTAATTCGAACGGATTTAGCAAATCTCAAAAGCAATAATTTACATGGAATTATTGTTACGGAGGGAAATTCCTTCGAAAATATTCCAAACGATCCAATCATTTTATTTAACAATAATACTGAAAAAACAAAGCTGACGGAAAAAGTAATCGGAATAGATGATCGCTTATTACAGTATGTTGGTTATGAAAAAATCTATCTTGATTCAGCGATAAAGCCGCTTGCGGGTGAATGGGAAACGATTTTGCGCAGTGGAGAACATCCATTAATCCAGACGGGTAACATAAATGGACAACCCATTATTATCATTAATTTTTCTTTAGGTGATTCCGATTGGCCCCTACAGCCTGGGTTTCCGATATTCCTTTATAATGCCTATGATTGGCTTTCCCAACAAAACGATTTTCTTGGCTATTTCTCTCCTAATGAAGAAAAGTGGATCAATTTTGATGAAAAAAACCAAGTGTGGGAAATTTTCACGAGTGACAACGAAAATCTGTACACACTTGATTTAGCGAAAACAAGCTTTAAAGCCCCATCAGTTCCCGGGGTCTACCAGGCTGTTTCTGGCGAGAATATAGCTTATTTTTCCGTCCTTCTTGATGATCGAGAAAAGCAGGCGAATGTGGAAAATGCCTTTAAGATAAACGAAATTCAATTAGCTGACAAGGGAAAAACCGAAAGACCAAATGAAAAGCTGTGGTTCCTGTTTGCTCTCCTTGCTCTTGGAGTCATTGCGATAGAATGGGAGGTATTTCGTCGTGGGCATCGAATTTAAATATCCCATTCTGTTTCTTTTACTTATTCCGTCAATTTTGATGATCTTTTTGTTTTTAAAACAGAAAAAAACGGCAAATGAGGCTTATTGGATCGCTAGTATTAGAATGCTTATCTTTACATTATTGATCACAGCATTAACGATTCCACAAATCTTATTTCCAGTAAAAGGTGAGACTGTTATTTTCCTTGTAGACCAATCTGCGAGCGTAAAGCATACAGATGATGAGGCTTTAGCATGGATTGAAAATAGCATTATGAACAAACAGAAAGAGGATGCATTTGCGGTTGTTACCGTAGGAGAAAATATTGCTTTAGAACAAAATATTGGAGTAGAGAGGAAGTCTATTCAGCAGTTTAATAGCAAAGTCAATGAGGGAGAAACAAATTTAGAGGCGGGAATTCAGTTTGCCTCTTCCTTAATCCCAAGTCAGTCTAGTGGAAGAATTGTCTTATTTTCTGATGGAAATGAGACAATTGGAAACAGCAAAGAGGCGGCTATTCTTCTGAAAAATCGTCATATTGAACTAGACTATATTCTCTTAAAAAACGAAGTGAGTGAAGATATGTCGTTATTGGAGTTGAATGTGCCCCCATCGCTCTATAAAGGGGAAGAAGCCCCGATAACTGTAACGATCAATAGTAATACAAATAAAAGTGCAATCGTTCGTCTCTCTGTTAATAACGAAGAAATTTTGAAAGAAATCGTCGATGTAAAGGAAGGGAAAAATGTTTTCACCTTTTCCCATCAAGCAAATACGTCTGGACTCTCAGTATATAAAGGGGAAATTGCTGCTGAAAATGATACTTTTATTGAAAATAATACGTTGTATTCGGTTGCGGACGTAAAAGGAACCCCCAAGGTGCTCATTGTTGAAGGCAAAGGTGGAGGCAATCTTGCCCCTGTTTTAGTAGGGTCGGGGGTAATCGTTGATGCGATTGGGGTAGAAAAACTCCCAACGGTATTATCCGGTTATGTGCAATATCAATCGATTATTTTTAATAATGTACCGGCGACTGTCCTATCTGAAAACCAAATGAACATGATTGAACGGGCAGTGAAAGAGTTTGGTACCGGCTTCATAATGGCTGGAGGAGAAGAGAGTTTTGGATTAGGTGGCTATTTTAAAACACCGATTGAACGGCTCCTTCCAGTTGATATGGATATAAAAGGGAAGAAAGAAATGCCTTCGCTCGGATTGATGATCGTAATGGATCGTTCAGGTAGTATGGCAGGGAATAAGCTTGAGCTTGCGAAAGAAGCTGCTGCTAGGTCGGTAGAATTATTGCGTGAAGAGGATACACTTGGTTTTATCGCCTTCGATGATCGTCCATGGGTCATCGTCGATACAGAGCCATTGAAGGATAAAAAGGAAGCCGCTGAGAAAATTAGCAGGGTTACACCAGGCGGGGGAACGGAGATTTTTTCATCGCTGCAATTAGCTTACGAGGAGCTTGCGGATTTAAATCTGCAAAGAAAGCATATTATCTTGTTGACTGACGGGCAAGCTCCCGGCGGGGACTATGAAAGTATAATTGCAGAAGGGAAAGAAAAAAATATTACTCTTTCAACGGTTGCTCTAGGAAGTGACGCAGATCGGGGGCTTTTGGAGGAGCTAGCGTCAATGGGAACAGGACGATTTTATGATGTTACTGATTCTTCCGTCATTCCGAGTATTCTATCACGAGAAACAGTAATGGCAACAAGAACATATATTGAGGATAATCCGTTCTATCCTAATATACAGCCTTTTCTTGATTGGTCCCGTTTATTTGCGGCTGGAATCCCGCAAATGAATGCTTATATAGCGACAACACCAAAATCAAGGGCGCAAGTTCCAATTTTAAGTAAAAAAGAAGACCCAATACTTGCAGAATGGCAATATGGGTTGGGCTATACGATCGCATTCACCTCTGATTTTTCTGGCAAATGGTCAGGGGATTGGGTTCGCTGGCAAAACTGGCCATTGTTTATCAACCAGATAGTAACGAAAACATTGCCACAATATGATAGTGAACCAGTTCGAATTTCCTTCACAAAAGAAGCAGGCAATTCGAAGCTCATACTTGAGTCAGCTAGAAAGCAATCGCTGCCGCTTGAAGCGGCACTTATTTCAGAGAGTGGACAGATAATAAATACGAATACAAAGCTTGTCGCACCAGGTAAATATGAAGTTGCTATTCCTAATCAATCCGGCATGTATTTCATAAGTATTAAACAGACTGATCAAAATGGGCAAATCCTAACCTATCAAACTGGTTTTACGATTCCATATTCAGATGAATATTTACTAGATGGTCCAAATGAAAGTTTATTGAAAGAATTATCGATGATGACAGGTGGGAAAATGCGTGCTGCTGAAAAGGATGCGTTTCGTCCGCTGCATGTAAAGACAAACAAAGTTCAGCCAATAAGCGAATGGCTTCTGTTAGCGACGTTCCTACTCTTTTTTATTGAAATTGCCATCCGTCGATTCGGATTGATCGCATTGCTTAGAAATAAATTTGCAAAAAAGAACGAATCATTAATCGAGAAAAGTGGAAAACAGAGAATGATAGAAAAACTTCAGTCAGCCAAACAAAAACAGGGAAAATCTATTGAATCGGCTACAAATGAAACATCTGAAACAATAACAATCAATTCATCAAGTCAGAAAAAACAACGGCTTAAGAAAAAACAACCAAAACGTGAAGAAATAACAGCTGAAGAGCGTGAGGAAAGAATGAAAAGACTGCTTGAAGCAAAAAGTCGAAGGAAGTAATAAAAATGAAAAAACACGACGTTTTTTCAAAAACTCCACTTTTGGCCGGACAATGTATCGCTGATGAAGCCTCCCTATCCTGTCGCTGTACTCTTGTACGCAGGCTAAGACGTTTTTGCTAGATCATAGAATAGTGAAAACGCCTTGACTTGTAACATTGTTCTCGGTAAACTATAGTTTGTAAAGGCTTTTCACTTAACAAAGAAAAGCTGAGGCGACTGCATAGCCCCGACAAGCATAAGACGAGCCAGCGTGAAGGTTGTTCTTTAACCTTCATGATGGATTGGCTTATGACCTCGAGGGGCTAGGAGCCGAAGCTAG
>JAEWDX010000234.1 GCA_023389895.1 Bacillota bacterium | reverse complement strand
CTCCTAAAGAATCATCACCTTCAAAATCGCCATTCTCTGCTAAAAAAGCTTGGATAATATGATGATTTTCTTCTAAATCGACCGTACATGTACTATAAACTAGAATACCACCTTTTTTCAACAAAGTGGAAACGGCTTTTAGTAAGTTTTTCTGCACAGCAGCTAACTGGAAAATATCTTCCTCTTTCTTCGTGTACTTCATATCTGGTTTTCTTCTCATTACCCCAAGCCCCGTACAAGGTGCATCTAGTAAAATCCGATCGAATGATTCCTGTCCAAAATGATCCTGAGCCATTCTGCTATCAAGTGTCGTCGCTTTAATATTTGATAAACCAAGTCTAGTAGCGTTGCTAGTGATTAAGTTTACTTTATGATCATGTAAATCAAGTGAAATAACTTGTCCGCTATTTTTCAGCATTTCAGCGATATGGGTTGATTTCCCTCCGGGTGCAGCACATGCATCTAAAATAAGCTCATTTTCTGAAGGAGCGATTGCATATGCAGCAAGCATGGAGCTTTCATCTTGAATCGTAATAAGGCCTTTATCATATGCATTCGAATGAGCTAAATTGCCACGAATGCATTTAATTGCCTCTGGGATAAACGGACTTGCTTCAACTTGAAAACCCTCATCCGTTAGCTGTTGCAAACATGCTGCACTCGAAATCTTCGTAACATTCACTCTTGCTGTTTGCAATGGTGCTGTTAAATTAAGCTCACACATTTCCTTCGTTTTCTCAAATCCTAGCTGTTCCACCCATCTTTTCACAAGCCAAACAGGGTGGCTCGTTTCAATCGCCAGCCTTTCAATTGGATCAGCAACTTCCTCTAATGATGGTAAGCCATGCCGTTGGATATTACGCAGCACCCCATTTACCATGCCAACAATTCCTTTATGACCACGCTCTTTCGCGATTTCAACAGCTTCATAAATAGCTGCACGATCGGGAATTTTGTCTAAATAAATCATTTGATAAAGGGTAAGTCTTAGTAATTGCCTTACCCAGCTTTCAAGCTTTTTATTTAGAAATGGCTGGAGGAAATAATCGAGACTCATTCTTCGCTGCAATGTTCCATATGTTAATTCAGTCAGCAAACCAATATCCTTTTCGGGAAGCTCATTCTTTTTAATAGCACTATTTAAAAGGAGATTGCTATATGATTGATTCTTCTCAATCGTCTCCAATAAATCCAGTGCTGTTTCCCTGACATTTTTCTTTTTTGTTTTCTTCATTCTTTTTCCCCTAAACGCATGCCGATTGCGATTTGAGAACTAGCCCCTTGTAAAAATTGCAAAGCTGACATTTTCTTCTTTCCAGATGGCTGAAGCTCGGTAATTTTGATTGCCGTCTCATTTCCAGTTGCGACAACCATTCCATCTCGATCAACGGAAATAATAGTTCCCGGCATTTCTTTTGAGCTTGCTTTCACTTTTTCTCCCCACCAAATTTTCCATACCCCTTCGCCTGCTGTTGTATAAGCAACTGGCCATGGATTTAAACCGCGAATTTGGTTATATATTTCTTCTCCAGTCTTCGTCCAATTTATTCTTTCTTGGTCCCTTTTAATATTAGGAGCAAATGTCGCTTTTTCATCATTTTGCTTAATCGGCTCCAATTCGCCGCGCAATAATTTAGGGAGTGTATCCGCTAAAAGCTGTGACCCGGCTGCACTTAATTTATCGTGAAGACTGCCAACTGTATCGGTTTCAGTAATTGGTACTTCCACTTTTGTTAAAATATCGCCCGCATCAAGCTTTTCAGCCATATACATAATCGTAATTCCTGTCTTTTCTTTTCCTTGAATAATTGAATAATGAATAGGTGCGCCTCCTCTTAATTCAGGTAATAGGGACGCATGGACATTAATACAGCCATATTTCGGTGCCTCCAGCAGTTCCTTCGGCAAAATTTGTCCAAATGCTGCCGTAATAATTAAATCTGGCTTTAAGGCAAGGATCTTTGCCAATTCCTCTTGCTCTCGTATTTTTTCCGGCTGGTATACTGGAATGCCAAGATTAATAGCGGCTACTTTAACAGGTGGTGGCGTTAATACTCTTTTTCTGCCAACAGGTCTATCTGGCTGTGTAACAACAGCAATTACCTCGTAGCCATCCTTGATGATTTGCTGTAAAACAGGAACAGAGAAATCAGGTGTTCCCATAAACATTATTTTTGTCATTCTTCTTCAAACCTTTCTAACTCTTCTTCTTCTAAATATCTCGTAACTTTTGACGTAAATAAAACCCCATGTAAATGATCGATTTCATGTAAAATGGCTCTAGCTAAAAAGCCCTCCGCCTCAAATGTATAGAATTTCCCTTTATGGTCTTGAGCTTTAATTTTCACATAATTAGGTCTCATTACCTCTCCATAAAGACCAGGAAAGCTTAAACAGCCCTCTGGACCGATTTGTTCACCACTCGTTTCTAGCACGACTGGATTGATTAATTCAATCGTTCCATTATCATCATCGATATCAACAATTGCAATTTGCATCCCAATTCCAATTTGCGGCGCTGCAAGCCCAACTCCATCAAATTCAATCATTGTGTCATACATATCATCTAAAAGCTTGCTAAGCTTTTTATCAAAAACCGTAACAGGCTCACATTGAGCCTCGAGAATTTCCGCGGGGTAAGTAATAATCTTTCTGACTGACAAATTAGTTCCTCCATGATTCTTCATTATTATTGACGACAATCATTGCTCATAACAGATTTTTCTACATTAATATAAATGGATTTACATCAATTGAAATTTGCAGTCCGTCTTGAGCGATTTCTTGCTGATATTGCTCCAAAACTTTCTTTAATAAGCTCCCAAGTTCAGGTTCACGCTTGTATTTTATCAAACATTGATAACGATATCTATTGTTAATCCGCGGGATCGGTGAGGCAACCGGTCCTAGACAATTAGCCTCATGTGAGAGGCGTTCACTAATATAGGAGGTGATCTTTTCCGTAACAGATACAGCCTTCATTAATTGCTCATGACTGACCGTAATTAAAGAAATATAATAAAAAGGTGGGTATTTATGAATCTTCCGCATCATCATTTCTTTTTCATAAAAATGATCATAATTTTGTTCTCCAGCAAACTCAATACTATAATGCTCTGGCGCATATGTTTGAATGACAACTTCTCCCGCGAGCTCATGTCTTCCAGCTCGTCCACTCACTTGCGTTAAGAGCTGAAATGTTTTTTCGGAGGAACGAAAATCAGGCAAATTCAACATTGTATCCGCAGATAATACACCTACTAGTGTGATTTTTGGAAAATCTAACCCCTTGGCAATCATTTGTGTTCCTAAAAGGATATCTGCATGACCTTTCTGAAATTCATCAAGCAGTCTTTCATGAGAGCCCTTTCTACTTGTTGTATCAACATCCATCCGAATAACCTTTGCTTCAGGGAGAATTTTCCCTAATTCTTCTTCTACTTTTTGCGTTCCGGTACCAAAATAACGAATATGGTCACTATTACATTCAGGGCAATGCTGTGGTACATATGCCTCGTAACCACAATAATGGCATTTCATCTGCTCGCTAAAACGATGGTAGGTTAATGAAATATCACAATTAGGACAGTTAACGACATAGCCGCAGCTTCTACACATAACAAAGGAAGAATGACCTCTTTTATTAAGAAACAGCACTATCTGCTCTTTTTTTACTAATCGATCACTAATTTTTTCGAGCAAGCTCCGGGAAAACATGGAGCGATTTCCATCCCGTAACTCTTCCCTCATGTCAATAATCTCAACAGCAGGAAGAGCTTGGTTATTCATACGCTTTGGCATCGTAAGCAGCTGATAAACTCCTTTTTGCGCTCTTGCGAATGATTCAAGCGAAGGAGTGGCACTGCCTAGGATGACAGGACAGCGGAAATTTCTTGCTCTTTCAATCGCTACATCTCGTGCATGATAGCGAGGATTATCCTCCTGCTTATAGCTAGTTTCATGCTCCTCATCAATAATAATTATTCCTAGATTTTCAAAAGGAGCAAAAATAGCTGATCTTGCTCCAACAACAACCTTTACTTCTTTTCTTTGAATTTTTCTCCATTCATCATATTTCTCCCCTGCTGAAAGCCCGCTATGAAGGACAGCTACTTCGTCTCCAAATCTACCTTTGAATCGTTTAACCATTTGCGGTGTAAGAGAAATTTCCGGAACAAGAACGATCGCTTCTTTTCCTTTATTTAGTACCTCCTGAATTGCCTGAAGATACACCTCTGTTTTCCCACTTCCTGTTATTCCATAAAGGAGGAAGACTTGATGAGCATTATCCTTAATAGAAGCTAAAATGGGGCGAATGGCATTTTCCTGATTATTTGTCAGTGGAAGTGGCTCTGTTCTTTTAAACTGTCGATCTTCATATGGATCGCGATATACTTCCATCTCTTTTTCGCCAAGGATATCTTTTTTTATTAGCTCTTTTATGACAGCAGAAGAAACGCCTAACATAGAAAGAAGCTTGCGTTGCTCAATTACATCTTCACTTTGGAGGAAGTAATCTATGACGGTCTTTTGTTTTACTGCCTGTGCTGATAAGCTCTCACCTTCCATTGCTAATTGTTCTTTCGTTAGCTTTGGGTAAATATATTTTAATTTTTTCTTTTTTACCTTTTCCTTTACTTCATAAATGATTTCAATATTTCCATTTCCCGCTTCCTTTTGTAGCAAATATAATGAGCAATGCTTTAATCCTTCCTCCCATGAAATGATATTTTGGGATTCAAATAGTTTAAGAAGCTCAGCAGACGCTTCCGTTAGCTGATTATCCTCACGAATCAAACGGATTTTTTTCTCATATTTTGCTTTTAAGGCTGCGGGAAGCATTACTTGATAAGCAGAGATTTTATAGCATAAAGTTGTTTCAGTCAGCCAATCGCCGAGTGCAAGCAGCTCTTTATTTAAAACAGGTATTAAATCCATAGGGTCAATGATTTCTCTTAATTTATCAAAGGACGATTCTGTTTTCAGTTCGATAACAAAGCCTTGGATTTTTCTTGGTCCAAATGGAACAATGACTCTCATTCCTGGCTTAATGATATTGATTAGCTGCTCGGGAATTAAATAATCAAATGCTTTATCCGTTTGCTTAGCTGGAATATCAACAATAACGCTAGCAATGTTCATCGGTTCACGATTAATTGGGAAGCCTGTTCAAGAATCTTCGCCGCAATCTCCTGTTTCGACATTAGTGGAAGCTCCACAAAAGAACCATCGCGTTTAAAAAATGTCACGATATTTGTATCGGTTCCAAAGCCTGCACCTTCTGCTTTTACATTATTAGCAACGATCATATCAGCATTTTTTTTCAGTAGCTTATCCTGAGCATAATCAGCAACTCGATCGGTTTCAGCAGCAAAGCCAATCAAAATCTGCTGATTCTTCTTCTTCCCTAGCTCTAATAAAATATCATTCGTTCTTTCAAGCTCTAATATTTGTTCACCAGACTGTTTCTTCACTTTATGTTCATAGCTTATTTTCGGACGATAATCTGCGACTGCAGCCGTTTTAATCACAATATCAGCAGTTGCGTATTCTTTCATCACAGCTTCATACATATCAGCTGCACTTTCAACATTAATCAAACGCACACCTGCTGGTGGCTTAATAGAAACAGGTCCAGAGATAAGAATAACTTCTGCCCCTGTTCGTACCGCTTCGGCTGCGATTGCATAACCCATTTTACCACTGGAATGATTCGTTATATAGCGAACAGGATCAATTTTCTCCCTTGTAGGTCCTGCTGTTATAATTATTTTTTTCCCGACAAAGTTAGGGCAGTCTGACTGAAAAAATCGGACTATAGTTTCGGTAATTCGCTCCGGTTCTTCTAATCTTCCCTTACCGACATAGCCACAGGCTAAATGGCCCTCACTTGGTTCAATAAATTGATAACCGAATTGATGTAATGTTTCAATATTCTTTATAACCGCAGGATGGTTATACATATGAACATTCATTGCTGGAGCGATCCAAATCGGTGAAGTCGCCGCAAGCAATGTTGTGGAAATCATTGTATCGGCAATTCCATTAGCCAACTTGCCAATTATATTCGCAGTTGCTGGAACAACAATAATTAAGTCTGCCCAATCTGCCAAGTTAATATGGGCGATTACTTTCGAATCCTTTTCATCGAAAGTATTTGTGTATACATCATTTTTGGATAATACTTGAAAGGTTAGTGGTGGAACGAACTGCATGGCTGATTCGCTTAAAATGACTTTTACATTGGCACCTGTTTGTGTCAGCTTACTTGTTAAAGCAGCAGCCTTATAGACAGCAATCCCACCAGTTACACATAGTAAAATCTTTTTTCCATTTAGCATCATCTAAAAAACCTCCATACTAGAAAACTAAGCGTTCGCCAAGTCCTTCCTGCGAATGTCTTCGTTTCCCTTATGCAATATTTTTTACTAGCAATTCCTTTAAGAATAATATTACCTTTTATTATGCAAGAATAAAGGATATTTTTCACCTAAAAAAACAAATTTAAACTTCTGCTCACCTGTTTTACGAAATTTACCCAAACGGTGAATTCAGCTTCTCCTCATAAAAAATAACAACCCGTAAAAGGTTGTTATTCCAAAAACTTTCTTACATCTCATCTGATGGCTTTAATGAAAGACGATAATGAAGCTCATCAGCATTTATTTCTTCAAGAGCCTTGCCAACATTTTTATATGAAACATATTTTTCAAGCTGTGGCTTTGCATTTTCTTGCAGCTTACGCGCACGCTTTGCGGCAACAGAAACTAGTGAATATTTAGAATCAATTTTTGTCATTAAAGAATCAATAGAAGGATAAAGCATTGATTAATCAACCTCCAGCATTTTTTTATAACGTGGTTCAACCCGTTCTCTTCGTAAATGTTCTGCAATAATAATCGCATTAATTCTATCACAGGCAAGAGAAATTTCATCGTTTTCAACGACATAATCGTATAGATGCATCATTTCAATCTCTTCTTTGGCAGCAGACATGCGATTATTAATAATCTCTTCTGTTTCAGTTCCTCGTGTTACAATTCTGTTTTTCAGTTCAGATAGGCTCGGTGGTACAAGGAAAATGAATAAACCGTCAGGGAACTTTTCCCGTACTTGTTGTGCTCCTTGAACTTCAATTTCTAAAAAAACATCTTTCCCTTTGTCAAGTGTTGCCTTCACATAATCAACTGGTGTCCCATAATAATTTCCGACAAACTCGGCATATTCAAGAAGCTTTCCTTGACTAATTAGCTCCTCAAATTCTTCATGCCTTTTAAAAAAATAATCGACACCATCTACTTCGCCTTCCCTTGGCTTTCTTGTTGTCATGGAGATCGAATATTCAAAAGCGGTATGGGGCTGTGAAAAAATCTCTTTCCTTACTGTACCTTTGCCAACACCTGAAGGGCCAGATAAAACAATTAAAATTCCTTTTTCCTGCATACTACTTCCTACCCTTCATCAATAATTTCATCACGGTCATCCAACCGATGAGCAACTGTTTCTGGCTGCACAGCAGATAGAATAACATGATCACTATCCATTACAATAACAGCTCTTGTTCTACGTCCGTACGTAGCATCGATTAATGAGCCGCGATCACGTGCATCTTGGATAATTCTTTTTATCGGTGCTGATTCAGGGCTAACAATTGAAATGATGCGATTGGCTGAAACGATATTACCAAAGCCAATATTAATTAATTTGATCGACATCTATGTCCTCCACGCATTAATTATATATTCTAACCTTAGATACTCTTTCTAAACAACAACAGCTGTTTTCATAAGTATCGGCTATTTTTTATAAATAAAAAGGGTAATAGAAAATTTATCTATTACCCTTAGGATTATATCATACTTTATTTTCTTTTTCTTGCTAAAAATGTGCCTGCTAATAAAAAAGTTGGAATTGCACTAAATCCTACAATAATGAACCAATCATGCATTTCAACTGGTACTGTGTGAAAAATTGGCTGTAAAGGTGGATAATAAATAACGACAAAGAGCAGTATTAATGAAGAAATAACCGCAAAAACCAAAAATTTATTTCCAAACGGATTTCTGGCGAATATCGATTTCTCACTTCGACAATCAAAGACATGAATGAGCTGAGCGAGCACTAACGTTGAAAATGCAATTGTTTGAGCATATTCAAGTTCATCCGGATGCGCATGATAAGCCATTATAAAAGCTAATAATGTGACAAGCCCGATTAGAAAACCTCGTGACACGACCTTCCAGCCAAGACCTCTTGAAAATACCCCTTCCTTCGGATTTCTAGGCATCCGCTTCATGACATCACCTTCTGGATCGTCAAGACCTAAAGCCATTGCAGGCAAACCATCTGTCACTAAATTTACCCACAAAATTTGAATCGGTACTAATGGAAGTGGGAGACCTAACAGCATAGCGAACAACATCACAAGAATTTCTCCAACATTAGAGGCTAGTAAATACCGAATAAATTTGCGAATATTTTCATAAATATTTCTTCCTTCTTTTATCGCAGCCTTTATCGTTGCAAAATTATCATCTAAAAGAACAAGAGCCGAGGCCTCCTTTGCAACATCGGTGCCCGTAATTCCCATCGCTATACCAATATCAGCTGCTTTAATAGCAGGAGCATCATTCACTCCATCACCTGTCATCGCGACAATATGACCATTATTTTGCAAGGCTTTGACAATTTTTAATTTATGCTCCGGAGAAACTCGGGCAAATACAGAAACATCGTTTACAATCTCATCAAGCTCCTTATCATTCATTTCAGAGAGTGTTTGCCCATCAAGCACTTTCGAATTATCTGATAAAATGCCAAGCTGTTTTGCAATCGCTTTAGCTGTTATAACATGATCACCCGTAATCATAACCGTACTAATTCCTGCTTCTTTACACTCCTTCACTGCCTCCTTCACTTCTGGGCGCGGCGGGTCTATCATCCCTTGAAGTCCGATAAAGACAAGATCCTTTTCAGCTTCGTTTTCGTGTAAAATCAATGTATTCGCAGCAATTTCTTTGAAACCAATCGCGATTGTTCTTAACGCTTTTGAAGCTAGGCCCTCAATTGAAGCTGAAATTTCTTGATTTTTTTCATTTGACATAAAATGACGTTTCTCATCCCATAATACTGTTTTACAAATCTTTACTAAAACATCTGGTGCTCCTTTCGTGATAACAAACTGGCGACCATTTTGCTCCTTAACAATAACGCTCATCATTTTTCTTGTCGAATCAAATGGAAATTCCTTCACAATCTGATATTGATTTAGCAAGCTGTTCCGCGAATAGCCAGCCTTCATTGCCGCTACTAGTAGTGCCCCCTCCGTTGGATCACCGTCAATGACATATTCACTATCCTTCTGTTTAATTTCGGCATGGTTACAAAGCATTCCGAAAATAATCATTTGCTGTAATGTTTTATCATTTTTCGGTTTTATTTCTTCACCCTTGTAAGAAAAATGACCTTGTGGCTCATAGCCAACACCTGTAACATTCCACTCTTTTCCACCACTCCAAAGATGAGTTACCGTCATTTCGTTTTGTGTCAGCGTACCTGTTTTATCCGAACAAATAACAGATGCACAGCCAAGTGTTTCAACTGCAGGCAATTTCCTAAC
Organism: Bacillota bacterium; assembly: GCA_023389895.1. Classification (GTDB taxonomy): domain Bacteria; phylum Bacillota; class Bacilli; order Bacillales; family Cytobacillaceae; genus Cytobacillus. Next base: position 5,780 of record JAEWDX010000234.1, on the reverse strand, counting down.
AATTGCTTTTTGCTTAATCATTTTTTGAACACCTAGCGATAAAGCGACTGTTACAATTGCTGGTAATCCTTCTGGAATAGCCGCAACCGCTAAGGAAACCCCAGCAAGAAACATTGTATATACGTCATGACCTTGAACAACACCAGCAATAACGACTAAAACAGTTAAAATTAAAGCGACTGTAATGAGAATTTTCCCAAGCTGTTCAAGTCTACGTTGCAGCGGGGTTGTCATTGAGTCCGCACTTTGTAATAAATCGGCAATTTGTCCCATCGCTGTCTTCATGCCCGTCCCGATTACGATGCCGAGTCCGCTTCCCCTTGTCACTAACGTACTCATAAATGCCATATTTTCCATATCCCCAATGCCAATATTCGCTGATTGAATGGGGCTAGTTGTTTTTGTAACTGGCAATGACTCACCTGTTAAGGCAGATTCCTCTATTTCAAGACTATTCGCTTCAATTATCCTGGCATCCGCCCCTATTCTGTCTCCACTCGAAAATTTAAGCAAATCCCCGACAACTACTTCTTTCGACGGAATCTTTATCCATTCATTATTTCTTAAAACATTCACCTGAGGTGCGGAAAGCTCCTTTAATGCTTGAAGTGACTTTTCAGCTTTCCTTTCTTGAAAAAAACCGAGCATTCCGTTAATGATTACAATCGCAATGATCGCTACAGCATCAATGTATTCACCAAGCAGCCCTGAAATAAGGGTTGCTGCTAATAAGACAAGTACCATAAAATCTTTAAATTGACTAAAAAACAAAAGTAATGCCGATTGCTTCTCCCCTTCAGCTAGCTCATTTAGTCCATGTTGTTTTCGACGTTTTTTAACATCTTCATCGGTCAAGCCTTCCACCAAATTGATACTTAGCGCCTGCTTGACCTCATCTCCATTCATTTCATGAAATTTCATCTGACATCACACTTCCCCCTGCTAACATTTCTTTGCCCAACTTTATCATCTAAAGAAAGCTTATTCAGCCTCGTCCAAAAAAATGATAATATAATTAAGAGAGAAGACTAAATACGTCACTTCTTCTGCTTCAACCGAAGCTTTAACAAATAAATGAAGGAAAAGGATGTTTTTCATGTCATTTGATGGTTTATTTACGAGGGCAATGACTAGCGAGCTAGCCCAAGAGTTAAAGGGTGGGAGAATTAGCAAAGTCCATCAACCTTATAAAAATGAAATTGTACTTATTATACGAGCAAACGGAAAAAATCATAAGCTACTACTATCGGCACATCCAAGCTATGCACGAGTGCAATTAACGAATGAAGTTTATGATAACCCTTCTGAGCCACCAATGTTTTGTATGTTATTAAGAAAGCATCTTGAAGGCTTTTTTCTGGAGGAGATTCATCAGATTGATTTAGAGCGGATTATTATTTTCGAAGTAAGAGGTAGAAATGAAATTGGTGATCCTTCTTATAAACAACTGATTATTGAAATAATGAGTCGGCACAGCAATATTACTTTAGTTGATAAATCACGAAATTTAATTCTCGATAGCATTAAGCATGTATCTTATGCTGTGAATAGCTATCGAGCGATTTTACCTGGTCAGGAATATATTCTGCCTCCAAAACAAAACAAATTGAACCCATTAACTGCAGAGGAAGCCGATATTTTACGGGGGATTGATTTTAACAGCGGAAGACTAGATAAGCAGCTTGTATCACTCTTCTCAGGAATTTCGCCATTATTTGCAAAAGAAATTATCTTTCAAGCAAACATCGCGAATCGAACAACATTACCGAAGGCTTTCTTATCCTTTATCCAATTGCTGAAGGAGCAAAAAACAAAACCGACAATCACTTCTAGCAAGCAGAAGGACAATTTTTATCTTCTCCCATTAGCTCATTTGGAAGGGAATATGAAAGAATTTTCTTCCTTGAGTGAAATGCTTGATCGTTTTTATTTTGGAAAAGCGGAACGTGATCGCGTCAAACAGCAAGCACATGATTTAGAACGCTTTATTGTCAATGAAAAAGAAAAAAATGAAAAGAAGATCGAAAAACTTGAAGCAACTTTAACAGAGGCAGAAAATGCGAACATCCATCAGCTTTATGGTGAACTCATAACTGCCAATATATTTGCGATTCAAAAAGGCATGAAAACAATAGAGGTCATTAACTATTATGATGAGGATGGCACATCGATTACGATCCCATTAGAGCCGCAAAAAACACCTTCCGAAAATGCGCAAAAATATTTTACAAAATATCAAAAAGCAAAAAATGCGATTGGGATTGTGAAAGAGCAAATTGAAATGGCAAAGGCAGAACTTTCTTATTTCGAAACTTTACTACAACAAGTTGAAACGGCTTCACCAAAAGATATTGCGGAAATTCGCGAAGAACTCATTGAAGGTGGCTATATTAAGGATAAGCAGAAAAATAGAAATAAAAAAGCACAACAAAATAAACCTATTTTCGACCGTTTCCTATCATCGGATGGGGTAGAAATTTTAGTCGGAAAAAATAATAAACAAAATGATTATTTAACGAATAAACTTGCTGCGAGGGATGAAATCTGGCTGCACACAAAAGACATCCCCGGATCACATGTTGTCATTCGCAGTAAAACACCTTCTGAAAAGGCGATCGTAGAAGCAGCCAAATTAGCAGCCTATTTCAGTAAAGCACGCAGTTCAAGTTCCGTGCCTGTAGACTATACACAAATTAGAAATGTCAAAAAGCCTAGCGGAGCAAAGCCTGGGCTTGTCATTTATGAGCAGCAACAAACTTTATATGTAACACCTGATGAAGAAACAGTCCTCACTTTGAAAAACTAAATAGAAAAGCGGAAGCGCCTCGTTCAGCGGCGCTTCCGCTTTTCTATTTCCCCCACTCTGAAGGTAACTTCCTCCAGTGTGTAAGCTTTATTAAATCTTCTTCCTGAATATAGCCTTTTTCTCTAGCAATTGTTGATAGTGTTTCAAAGTCAGTAAGTGAATAAGCTGCTATATTCGCTTGATCAAGCAATTCTTTTCCCTCTTCAAGCTGATAAGTAAAAATAGAAACCGCTCCTAATACTTCACAGCCAGCTTGACGCAATGCTTCTACTGCCGTAATAACACTTCCTCCAGTTGAAATTAAATCTTCAACGACTACGACTTTTTGACCACATTCCGCTTTTCCCTCAATTTGATTTCCTTGTCCATGACCTTTCGGCTTTGAGCGAACATAACACATCGGGAGATTCATTAGTTCACTAACCCAAGCAGCATGAGGAATGCCGGCTGTTGCCGTTCCTGCAATGATTTCCACCTCAGAAAACTTTTCTTCGATTAATTGCTGCAATCCTTTCGCTATTTCCTTACGAATAGCTGGATAGGATAAAGTCAAACGATTATCACAATAAATAGGTGATTTTAAACCTGATGACCATGTGAAGGGTTCATTCGGTTTTAAGGTAACGGCTTTAATTTCTAATAATTGCTCAGCGATTTTCGTTTTCAAATCCATTCATCTCCCATGCTTGTTTAAACTTTGTATATGCTTCATACGGATCAGCAGCACTCGTAATCGGTCTGCCGACGACAATCAGTGAGACTCCTTCCGATTTCGCTACTTGCGGTGTTGCGATCCGCTTTTGATCACCTACTTCGTCAGAGGCAAGACGAATACCAGGCGTCACCGTTAAGAAATTAGTGCCTAATTGCTGGCTAATCGCCTTCGCCTCATAAGTCGAACAAACAACACCATCTAAGCCAGCAACTTCCGCTAATTCAGCATAGTGAAGTACGGATTCTTCAAGTGAAGCGGTAACAAGCTGCTCTGTTTGCATTTGTACTTCCGATGTACTCGTTAATTGGGTAACAGCAATACATGTTGGTCGAAGATTCCCTGCCTCTGTACCAGAATCTAATCCTTCTAATGCAGCCTCCATCATTTCTCCTCCACCAGCTGCATGAACATTAACAAGATCACAACCTAAGCTTGCTAGACCTTTCATCGTACTCTTTACCGTATTCGGAATGTCATGAAGCTTTAAATCTAGGAAAATATCGTGACCCTTTTCTTTCAGCTCTTTAACTAATGTCGGTCCTTCTTGATAAAAAAGCTCCATGCCGATTTTTAAAAATAGCTCCTCATCTTTAAAATGAGTTAAAAAAGCATGAACTTCTTGTTTATTGGCAAAATCAAGCGCTATAATAGGTGTTGTCTTCAATGCTATTTCCAACTCCTTCCTGTGCATTCACTTATATGGTCATATCCTAGCTTTGTTAATAGCTCTGGAAGCTCTGCAATCATCGTTGGACAAACAAATGGATCGATGAAATTTGCTGTGCCTACCGCTACCGCACTTGCCCCAGCATAGAAGTATTCAATAACATCTTCAGCTGTTTGAATCCCGCCCATTCCAATAATCGGTAGCTGAACTTGTTGGCTTACTTCATAAATCATTCGAATCGCAACGGGTTTAATCGCTGGTCCTGACAATCCACCTGTTTTATTCCCCAAAATAGGCTTGCCCGTTTTTAAATCTAAGCTCATTCCAAGCAGTGTATTAATCATCGTCAATCCATCCGCACCACCATCTTCAACTGCCTTTGCCATTTCGACAATATTCGTCACATTTGGTGATAGCTTCACATATACTGGAACTTCGGAAACTTCCTTCACTTTTTTCGTCAAATTTTTTGCCACTTCTGGGATCGTCCCAAATGCCATTCCGCCTGTTTTTACATTCGGACATGAAATATTTAATTCAAGAGCATGGACATTTGGAGCTTTTGAAATTTCTCTTGCGACATGAACATAATCTTCTTCAACAGAACCAGCAATATTCGCAATAATCGGGACATCAAATTGTTGAAGCCATGGCAGTTCCTCATTCATAACCTTATCTAAGCCAGGATTTTGCAGCCCGATCGCATTGAGCATACCAGCATTTGTTTCTGCAACTCTAGGTGTTGGATTCCCAAACCGTGGTTCCAATGTTGTCGCTTTAATCATGATTGCCCCGAGTAAGCTTAAAGGATACAGCTGACTAAATTCTCTTCCAAACCCAAAGCAGCCCGAAGCTGGCATAACTGGATTTTTCAATTGCAAGCCAGGCAAGCTAATTTGCAATGAACTCATAATACTACCTCCCCCGCTTTAAAAACTGGCCCATCACTACATACCTTTTTATATGTATGGCCATTTGGATTATCTGCAGTATGGCATACACAGGCAAAGCAAGCACCAATTCCACAGCCCATTCGCTCTTCTAACGAGAGATATACTTTCTTATGCTTATATTCATGTGCAAGTGTCGAAAGCATCGGTGTAGGCCCACATGAATATAAACGATCAAATGCTATTCCTTTGGAGTCAATCACATTCGTAACAAAGCCCTTATGACCATAGCTTCCATCCACTGTCGCAACATATGTTTTTCCAAGACTCGCAAATTCCTTTTCATAAAAAACCGCATTCTCAGATTGAAAACCAAGAACATGAACTACTTTTACACCATGATTAACGAGCTGTTGCGACAATTCGTATAATGGTGGCACACCGATACCGCCACCTACGAGTAAAGCAGTTTCTCCCTGCTTTGCCTCGTTCACAGGAAAGCCATGACCAAGTGGACCTAAAATATCAAGCTTATCCCCAGTTTTTTTCTTTGAAAGCAAGGTCGTTCCCTTTCCCTCTGCACGATAGATCATTGTAAATTGATTTTTGTTCTTCTCCATTTTTGCAATGCTAATCGGCCTTCTAAGCAGCGGATCAAAGCCAGCAGCAATCTTCACTTGCACAAATTGCCCAGGCTCGCTC
>JAEWDX010000198.1 GCA_023389895.1 Bacillota bacterium | reverse complement strand
TTTTCTCCATATACAATTCTTTTAATTCATTATGAATTAATTTCATTAAATTTTTCGCAACTTTTTTGCGCAATTTACTTAAAATATTTGCTTCAAGCGCAAGATCTTTTCGCAGTGAAATTACTTCTTTTTCTAGCTTTTCAATATGTGTTTCCTTATTCTGCAATGTTTCAATTTCTTCTTCTATTTTCGACGCATATTCAAGAATTTCAATGACTGTACTGCCGTATTTTCGTTTCAACTGCTGAATTTCATTTAATCGATCCTCAATTTCAGCTAATCTCGCTGGGTCATATTCGAGAAATTCGAGTTCTTGTCGCAGCGTTCTTGTCGCATCTTCAAGCTGATAAAAGCTTGTGGAGATTAATTCAGCAAGCTCCTTATAAGTAGAGTCAACTTCAGCCGCCGCTTGAACATGCCCCATGACAAGCCCGATCCAATCAAGTCCAGTTCGCTCCTCTTGCAAACCATTATAAGCTGACTGCAAGCCATCAAAAAGCCGTTCATAATTATTTAACTTCCTTTTTTCCTCGAGAAGCTCTTCATCTTCGTTTAATTTTAATTCTGCTGATTCAATTTCATCAAACTGAAATTGAATTAAATCTAAACGATGGGCCATTTGCTGCTCATTTTCACTTAAGTTTTTCAGTTGCTTAAGCTTTTGTTCATAAGAGTGATAAATTTCCCCATACTCAATAAGAGCATTCGTAAGCTCACTGCCTCCGAATTGATCTAAGAGCGATATGTGGCTTTGCTCATCCATCAGCTCTTGATGCTCATGCTGTCCGTGAATATCAACTAATGTCGCACCAATTTCTCTCAATGTCGAAATTGTAACGAGCTTGCCATTTATGCGACAAATACTTTTGCCTAATTTCGAAATCTCTCTTCTTAAAACCGCCATTCCATCTTCAAACTCGATCCCAAATTCACTTGCTTTATCGTAAATTGGATGATTCTCATCTTCAAGCTGGAAAAGTCCTTCTATTTCCGCCTTGTTTTCTCCATGTCTGACAAATTCCGCTGAACCTCTACCGCCAACAAGCAAATGGATCGCATCAATAATAATCGATTTCCCAGCTCCTGTTTCCCCACTTAATACAGTTAAGCCCTTATTGAAGGAAATGGATAATTCCTCAATAATAGCAAAATTTCTAATTGATAGCTCTGCTAACATTATCATTCACCCCCTAATCAATCCACTTTTCTTAAAGCATCTCAAGAAAGCGATTTGAAATGGCTGTTGCTTCTTCAGGTGTTTTACAAATAATTAAGCATGTATCATCGCCGCAAATTGTCCCAACAATTTCTTCCCAGTCTAAATGATCAATCAATGAGCCCATTGACATTGCATTCCCTGGTAGGGTTTTCATTACAATTAAATGCCCTGCTGGATCAATCCGAACAAATGCATCCATTAAATTTCTTTTTAATTTTTGTAATGGATTAAAGCGTTGATCAGCCGGAAGACTATATTTATATCTGCCATCCGATAATGGCACCTTAACAAGATGGAGTTCTTTTATATCTCGAGAAACAGTTGCTTGTGTCACATTAAATCCAGCATTCTTTAATTCATCAACTAGATCATCCTGTGTTTCAATTTCATTATTAGCGATGATATCTCGAATTTTTATATGTCGTTGCCCTTTTGTCATAATTTCACCTCTATTACGCCATCTACTTAGGCTTGTCCTCCTAGGCAAATCGCTTCAGCTTTTCTTGTCTAGCTTCGCAGACTAGGAACTCAAGGTCTTAAGCTTGTCGTCCCTAGGCGAGTCGCCTCAGCTTTTCTATTTCTATGTTAGCTGATTATTGTAAAATTGTACAATTACTTTCGTAAAAAAATAGGTAATTTCGGATGCAATAAGAAAAGGAACAAGCTCTTTAGCTTATCCCTCATCCTTTATTTGCTTTATTTTCAACTCTTTATGAGCTTCATTTACAATTGTTGTTGCATTAACATTCGATTCCATTTCTCCTACTTCCTTTTTACCAGACCAAAATAAATGAAGTAAAAATTCGATATTACCATCCCCACCTGTAATCGGTGAATACGATAGATCCTTTACATCAAATCCTTGCTTAAGTGAAAACTGCATAATCGTTTCAAGAACAGTTTCATGCACTTTCGGATCGCGAACAATTCCTTTTTTTCCAACCTGTTCCCGCCCTGCCTCAAATTGCGGCTTCACAAGAGCAACAACATCACTATCTTCAACAAGTAATGTTTTGAGTACAGGGAGAATTAGCTTTAATGAAATAAAGGAAACGTCAATCGAAGCAAAATTAGGCATCCCGAACTTTAAATCAGCTGGTGTAACATAGCGGAAGTTCGTTCTCTCCATAACAACAACTCGTTCATCCTGCCTAATTTTCCATGCAAGTTGATTATAGCCAACATCTAAAGCATAGGACATTTTTGCGTGATTTTGGAGGGCGCAGTCAGTAAATCCACCAGTTGAAGCACCAATATCAAGGAGAATTTTATCCCGAACATCTAAAGCAAATACTTTCAGGGCTTTTTCAAGCTTTAATCCGCCTCTACTAACATAGGGGAGTCCCTTACCTTTTACCGTTAAGGGAATATCAGCGCTTACCTTTTCCCCTGGTTTATCAAGGCGATTTTCATTGCTAAAAACGAGTCCAGCCATAATGGTTCTTTTCGCCTTTTCTCTCGTTTCAGCTAAACCTCTTTCAACCAATAACACATCAAGACGTTCTTTTTTCACTTTCATTCTTTCTGCCCTTCTTTATGCCCTTTTTTGTTTCTTTCTTGAAAGTTTCATTAATCTACGAACGACTGCTTCAGTTGTTAAATCGATCTCCTCTAAAAGCTCCTCGACGCTACCATGTTCAATAAATTGATCAGGAATACCGATACGGTCAATGTCAAGATGATGATAGCCATGTTCATTAGCAAATTCAAGAACGGAGCTCCCGAATCCGCCTTGTAAGACCGCTTCCTCAATTGTTAAAATTGGCATATTTTCAGCAAATAAATCCAAAAGCATTTTTTCATCTAATGGTTTTATAAATCTTGCATTAATCACTTTAATGGAATGACCTTGTTTCTCTAATTGACTTGCAGCTTCCATTGCCATAGGAATTGTTGTACCAAAAGTCAAGATTGCAGCATCCGTTCCTTTTTTTAGAACTTCCCATGTACCGATTGGAATCGTTTTTAATTGTTCATCCATTGGCACACCATATCCATTTCCACGTGGAAAACGTAAAGCAATTGGACCGTCATCATATTTCACCGCAGTATAGACCATATGCTGCCCTTCATTCTCATCTTTCGGCATCATAATCACGATATTAGGTAAATGACGCAAAAAGGCAATATCAAAGACACCTTGATGTGTTTCTCCATCTGCACCAACAAGTCCAGCTCGATCAATTCCAATAAAGACATTTAAATTTTGTCTACAAATATCATGAACGACTTGATCATAAGCACGCTGTAAGAAAGTAGAATAAATCGCAAGAAATGGTTTCATATTCTGCGTTGCTAGACCTGCTGCTAATGTCGCAGCATGCTGTTCGGCAATGCCAACATCAAACATGCGTTCAGGGAACTCACTTGCAAAACCTTCTAATTTCGATCCGACTGGCATTGCAGGGGTAATCGCAACAATCCGCTTATCATCGCGCGCAAGCCGACGGACCGTTTCACTTACTAAACTACTCCAAGCTGGTGGCGGATTGATTGGTTTAACAAACGTACCTGTATTGATTTTATATGGACCCGTTCCATGCCATGTACCAACTGTATCACTTTCAGCAGGCTTGTATCCTTTTCCTTTTTTCGTAATCACATGAAGAAGAACTGGACCTTCCGTCTTTTTCGCATAGCTTAAGCATTCAAATAAATTTTCAAAGTTATGCCCATCAACAGGTCCTAGATAAGTAAAGCCTAGCTCTTCAAAAAACATCCCCGAAACAAAGAGATACTTTAAACTATCTTTCACTCTTTCTGCTGTTGCTGCAAGCTTGCCACCTACTGCAGGCACCTTTTTCAATAAATATTCGAGTTCATCTTTCGCCCGCTGATACTTTCCAGCAGTACGAAGCCTTCCGAGAACATTATGCAAAGCGCCAACATTTGGTGCGATTGACATTTCATTATCATTTAAGATAACAATCATATTCTTTTTTTCATGGCCAATATGATTTAAAGCTTCTAATGCCATACCACCGGTTAAAGCCCCATCACCAATAACTGGGACAACATAATTCTTCTCTCCCTTTAAATCTCTCGCAATCGCCATACCCATTGCAGCAGATAAGGAGGTGGAGCTATGACCTGTTTCCCAAACATCATGCTCACTTTCTGCCATTTTCGGGAAACCACAAAGACCTTTATATTGACGCAACGTATCGAATTGACTTGCACGACCGGTTAAAATTTTGTGGACATATGATTGATGGCCAACATCCCATATAATTTTATCAGTTGGGCTATTAAAACATTTATGCAAGGCAATCGTTAATTCAACAACACCTAAATTCGGGCCAATATGACCGCCAGTTCCTGATAGCTTTTTAATCAGAAATCGACGTATTTCATGACTCAAAGATTCAAGTTCCTTATTTGAGAGACCTTTTAAAAACGAAGGGTCTTTAATTGACATAAGATCCATTAATCGGAACACTCACTTTCCTTCTTTATCAAGCACTAGTTTTCTGTTTATATTATAACAGTATGAAATAAATCTACAAGAATTTGCGGTATTTCCATAATTATATGAATTATACTTTAATGATCCCTAGAAGCGATGAGATCAGTAATATTGTAGAGGAGGGCAGGTTGAAGATTCGTTTGGGCAAGCTTCATTTTCGCTAATTCAATATGCTTTCTTAAAGACTCTTTCGCACCATCTAATGTAAGCAAAGCTGGATACGTAACCTTATGATTGCCTTCATCACTGCCAACCGGCTTACCAATTACAGCCTCTGTTCCTTCTAAATCAAGAATATCATCGCGAATTTGAAAAGCAAGTCCAAGATGGAATGCAAATTGTGAAAGTGTTGCGATTGTTTTTGAATCTGCCCCTGCCAGGATAGCACCCGCTACAACACTGCAATTCAGCAATTTACCTGTTTTATGAATATGAATATATTCAAGCTGTTCCAATGATAAATTCTTATTTTCACCGAGAATATCGGCAACTTGTCCACCAACCATTCCTTCTGCACCAGCTGCTTGAGATAGCTCTTTTATAAGCATGAGCTTCGTTTTAGCGTCTGCATATTCATCGTCTGTTTCCATGATTAACTGAAAGCTGTATGTTAAAAGCGCATCGCCTGCTAAAATGGCCATTGCCTCACCAAAAACCTTATGATTCGTTGGCATTCCTCTCCGTAAATCATCATCATCCATACTTGGTAAATCATCATGAATTAACGAATAGGTATGGATCATTTCAATGGCGGCTGCCATCTTTAACCCTTTTTTTGTCTCTTTTCCAAAAGAAGCAAGCGTTGCAAATAATAATAGTGGTCGGATCCGCTTTCCACCTGCTTCCAATGAATAAAGCATTGATTCTTTTATGATGGATGGAGCATTTAGTTTATGAATACTATTCGTTAATTCTTTTTTAAGTAAGGCTTTATGTTTTTCAGCAAAAGATGAAAATGAGTCCTCTAACAAATTTACTCCTCCTCAGAGATAACAAAGTTTTCTTTTCGTCCATCATCGATCAATATTTGTGTTAGCTGAGTTTCAACACTTTTTAATTTATCATGACAAAACTTAGAAAGTTCCATTCCTCTTTTATAAATATCGATTGCTTCTTCAAGAGGAACATCCCCCTCTTCTAGTTTTTCAACAATTTCCTCTAGTTTCTCCATTGCCTCTTCAAAAGTAAACTCCTGTTCTGAAGCCATTATCCTCACTCCTCGATCTCTGATACTATGCCGATAAAGGTCCCATCTGCAACCTTTACTT
>JAEWDX010000148.1 GCA_023389895.1 Bacillota bacterium | reverse complement strand
ATGTAACGAATAAAGCTGTAGAAGAAACGGCTAATCTTATTTTAAATCAATATCGGAAATCCTGAAAAAATAGAGCCGGATAAAAAGGTGTCTAACTTTCATACTTCATCAATATCTAGTTAAAAAGATGTTGAGAAGGGAGGTTTGGCACCTTTGCTTTGGAAATTAATAAAAATAAGCTGAAATAATAGAAATACTTGACCTTTTATACTATAATAAAAAATTGTGATAAAAATGTTATTGATTAGGTTTAGAGTTCATGATGAACGAATAAACTATTAATTGTGAGATGTCAAGGTTCTGACATAAAAAAATTCGACATTAGCAAGAAAGCATAGATTTCAATGAAAAAGAAGGAAAATGTTGAACATTATTTCATTATGGAAAAAATCATAGTGGAAAGAAGGATTATGCGGAGTGATGTAGAATTATTAGAACATTAGGCAGACCAATTGTCACGGTAGATGCAGATTCTTGTCCTGTAAAGGAGGAAATTGTCGAAATATCAAAGAAATATAAGACTGAAGCTGTGTTTATTGCTTCCTATGCCCACATGAAAAATGATTTAAGTCATCCGTACTGGGTATTCGTTGATTCGAGTAAAGAGGCTGTTGACTTATACATTATGAATCATGTGAAGGTTTTGGATGTCATAACACAAGATATTGGTTTAGCATCGACAGTCTTGCTTAAAGGAGTTTAGTGCTCTATCTTCTAGGGGGATTTTATTTAAAGAAAGTGAAATCCAGTATGCGCTAGATAGAAGATATCTCTCTGCAAAGGCGCAGAGGAGAGGAATTTACGAAAAAGACCAAAACCATTTACTTAAGAAGATCGCTCGAGATTTATTCAAGAATTCTCGAAAATTTTGTCGAATTTTGCAGGAATTAGCGAAAACAATCTAGAAATACTATCTATCCGGCATTAATTCACATTTTTCTAATATGGAGTTGTTTCTATGACAGAGCGCATCGCCGAGGAGAAATTAAATGAAATTCGGCAAGCTGTTGATATTGTAGATGTCATTAGCGACTATGTCCAATTGAAAAAGCAAGGGCGCAATTATTTTGGTCTATGCCCTTTTCACGGAGAGAATACACCTTCTTTTTCCGTTTCGCAAGATAAGCAAATTTATCATTGCTTCGGATGTGGTGCAGGTGGAAATGCATTCTCCTTTTTAATGGAGCTTGAAGGTTATTCCTTTCAAGAAGCTGCAATTAAGTTAGCCGAAAAGGGAAATATCAAGCTTGAGATTGATGCACATTCTGCTCCTGCAAAAGACCGCGTCCCACCAGATATTCAACATATGTTAGAAGCACATGAGCTTTTATGCAAATTTTACCACCATTTACTTATAAACACAAAGGATGGTCAACATGCATTAGAGTATTTGCTTAGCAGAGGATTTACAATGGAATCCATTGTGAAATTTCAAATTGGCTACTCTTTAAACTCATGGGATTTTGTTTACAAATTTTTGACAAAAAGAAAATTCCCAATCGAAATTATTGAAAAAGCTGGTTTGATTATTAGAAGTGAACGAGATGGCAATTATTTTGATCGCTTCCGAAACCGTATTATGTTTCCCATCTTTGACCGTAATGGAAATCCGATTGCTTTTTCGGGAAGGGCATTAGGGGACGATGAGCCCAAATATTTAAATAGCCCAGAAACGGCAATCTTTAATAAAAGTAAAATTTTATATAACTTTCATCTTGCTAGACCACAGATAAAAAGACTTCATCAAGCTGTTCTTTTTGAAGGGTTTGCTGATGTTATCGCTGCGGATCGAGCAGGAGTTGAAAATGCTTTAGCGACAATGGGAACTTCCCTTACAGCTGACCATGTAAATGATTTAAGAAGAAATGTTCAGTCAGTTACGATTTGCTATGATTCAGACAATGCTGGGATTGAAGCGGCATTTCGTGCAGCAAATATGCTTACATATGCTGGTTGCCAAGTTAGAATCGCTTTAATGCCTGATGGGATGGATCCTGATGAGTATATTAAGCAATATGGGTACGAAAAGTTTCAAAAAGAAGTAATGGATGGAAGCATTACATTAATGGCATTTAAACTGCTTTATTACCGTAGAGGGAAAAGGCTGCACGATGAAGGAGATCGCCTTCTTTATCTCGATGAAGTACTTAAAGAAATAAGTAGGCTTGATAAGGCAGTGGAGAAAGATTATTATTTGCGTCAATTAGCAAAGGAATTTTCTCTTTCGTTAGAAGCGCTTCAAGCGCAGCAAAAACAAGTTTATTTATCTGAAAGGCGAACAAATAAAGGTCAATCGACTGCTCCCTTAAAAAGTGAACCTCGCCATTTAGGACAAATAAAACAATTAAAGCCAGCTTATTATACAGCTGAGAGAAGTTTAATCGCTCATATGTTAAGAGATAGTGAAATTGCTTTCAAAGTACAGGATTTGCTTGAAGGAAATACCTTTAATATTGATGAACACCAGGCAATATTTACTTATTTACTTGGGTTTTATGAAAATGGAAATACTCCTGATCCAAGTTTGTTTATTAATTTCATTACAGATGAAAAGCTTAAAAGAACTGTTGTTGACATTGAAATGATGGAAATAAATGATGAAATAAGTGAGCAAGAATTAATGGATTATTTGAAACAGGTGTTTAAATATCCAAAAATGTTAATGATAAAAGAAAAAACAGCTAATTTGAAAGAAGCTGAAAGGCAGAATAATTTTATACAAGCTGCCTTGATTGCAGAGGAAATAAAACAATTACTGAAATCTTTATAGATGAGTAATAAAAGCAGTAGCGTTTTCGAATTTGGAAGGAGGGGGACAAATGGCTGAAAAATCAGCTCACTCAAAAGAAGTTGATTCAGAATTGACCCTAGAACAAGTAAAAGAGCAGTTAACAGAAACCGGTAAAAAAACAGGTGTTCTTGCATACGATGATATTGCGGAGAAATTATCTCATTTCGAATTAGATTCTCATCAAATGGATGAGTTTTATGAATTCCTTAGTGATCAAGGTGTGGAATTAGTTGGCGACAATGAAGATGCTCCGAATGAGAAAGAACTCTCAAAAGGGGATGAAGAATTTGATTTAAATGATTTAAGTGTTCCGCCTGGGGTGAAAATTAATGACCCTGTAAGGATGTACTTAAAAGAAATTGGACGTGTTGACCTTCTATCTGCAGCAGAAGAAATTTCTCTTGCTGAAAAAATTGAACAGGGCGATGAAGAAGCAAAACGACGTCTCGCTGAAGCGAATCTTCGCTTAGTAGTAAGTATTGCTAAAAGGTACGTAGGACGTGGAATGCTTTTCCTTGATTTAATTCAGGAAGGAAATATGGGTTTAATTAAAGCAGTTGAAAAATTCGATTATCGAAAAGGCTTTAAATTTAGTACGTATGCAACTTGGTGGATTCGCCAAGCGATTACGAGGGCAATTGCCGACCAAGCAAGAACGATTCGAATTCCTGTTCATATGGTAGAAACAATTAATAAGCTAATCCGTGTTCAGCGACAATTACTTCAAGATCTTGGACGGGAACCATTACCTGAAGAAATTGCTGAAGATATGGATTTAACACCAGAGAAGGTACGAGAAATCTTAAAGATTGCGCAGGAGCCAGTATCATTAGAAACACCAATTGGTGAAGAAGATGATTCTCATCTTGGAGATTTCATTGAAGACCAGGATGCAACTTCACCGTCTGAGCATGCAGCCTATGAGCTTCTAAAAGAGCAGCTAGAGGATGTACTTGACACTTTAACCGATCGTGAAGAAAATGTCCTTCGTCTTCGTTTTGGACTTGATGACGGACGTACTAGGACGTTAGAAGAGGTCGGTAAAGTATTCGGTGTTACGAGAGAGCGTATCCGCCAAATTGAGGCGAAGGCTTTACGTAAATTAAGACATCCGAGCAGAAGCAAGAGATTGAAAGACTTTTTAGAATAAACCATCCTTAAGACCTAGCATAATTGTCATAAAAATGATTGTCAGAAAATAGTTTACTTCTTACAATGGAGGTAAACTATTTTTTTCTTTTATAGGACGTGTATACATATGAATGGAACCCGAAAAAAAATCATTATAAATGAAATTAGCCAATGGAAAAAAAACCATCTCCTACCTGAACATTATTGTGATTTCCTTTTGGCATTATACACAGAGGGCAATCAACAGGAGGAATTAAAAAAAGAAAAAAAGATCCAGCGTATTTGGAAAAATCAATATCTCTTCTTATTTCTTATTCCGATTTCCCTATTTTTTATCCATTTTACAGAATTGCCTATTAATTTGCAAATGACCTTTGCGACTATTTTTGTACTCGCAGGAATTATTTATGCTATATATTATTCAAGAAAAGGAATTTTATTGCAACTTCCACTTATTGCTTCCGCACTGATATTATTGTTTTCTTCTGTTGAATTTGTTTCGAGGCTTCACTCAGAAAACCCAATATTCCTTTATTTTACTCTGGTTATTAATTGTGTGTTATGGCTTGTAACAGGATGGAGATTAAAGCTTTTATCATTTACTATTTCAGGTGTATTAGGGATGATTCTGCTTCTTATTTATATTTTTATATAATATTTATTTTACAAAATTTAAAATGTTTTGATAATTAAGCATTCCCTCTTATAATAGAAA
>JAEWDX010000133.1 GCA_023389895.1 Bacillota bacterium | reverse complement strand
ATAGTAGAAGTGAAGTAAGGTCGAACAGCCCCTAGGACCAATATAGAGTCCGTATTATAAACCGACCAACTTCACATCCTTATTTGAATCAGTTTAGTATGTTGGGTCCGTGAGATCGTGTATAAGAAAATAGAATCGATAAGGCACTGTGAAGACTTCTATGATTGGCTATGAAGGAGAAGATTTGGATGAAACATATTGTGGCATTTGATGTCAGTATGGGAAAAAGTACGATGGTGATTTACGATCGTTATCGCAGGTACGAATTTGAAGGAGAAATTGAACATACATATTCAGCGTTCAAAGCGTTAAACGAAACGCTCCAATCATTAACAGTTAAAGATGAACAAGCACCCGAAATCTAAAGGAAGTCCTAGGGAAATTCTCGGTTTGAGGTACACGAATCACATTTGAGGTCCCTTTTTCAGGACGAGTTTGAACTTACATTATTACAGGTATTGCAGATGTTTTTTCTTTTTAGCTCCAGATCATTTTGTCAAGCACTGATTATGGTTTTGGGCTCTTTAATCTATAATAAATGAACCTTTCTTGATAATATACCGTCTAATATATATAATCCTGAATTATTCATACCTTCACTAAGGTCATGTCTTTAATTAAAAATCAACTATAATTCTAAGCTTTTAAAGGAATTATGTTCAATTTATTTTATAAAATCGATATTTCTAGAATTAGAAATTGAAAATAGCTGTTTTTTAGACAGAAAACTCTCTTGACAATAAAACTGTTTTTTTAAATAGAAATGAATGGTTATTCTATCTATGGAATCTGAATTCTGCTAAGTATCCTCCAAAAGAATTCCTGATAGATGAAACTTGACGATAATTTAAAGTAAAGCGCTCTCCCTGATCTCACCAATTTACTGGCAGCTTTAAAGCTGGGCGTACCGATTGTATAACACTTTTCTGGGCTTAAAACATACCTTCGCCCGATAACTGTTTTTTTTCATAAAAGTATTCTACCGTTATGACATCTGAAGGCATTGAGGAAGGATGGTATTCTTCCCCAATTTGTTGTAGTTGAGCATTTGACTTAAGTCGAATGATGTAATAAACCGATTCCTTTTCGCACAACTCATATAAAGCTGAGACGGTAAAACCACTGTCCCCGCGAATCCTTTCTGTAGTTATTTCGTTGTTGTTTTAACCTTATCAGAAACGGAATCTTTTTCATATATTTAATGAATTAAATAGTAACGAGACAACTGATTGGATAGGCGTTATCAGCCTATTTTAGAAAATCTCTGAATAATTCAAGATAAAAAAACTCTCATATCAAAAGGTGGTTAATATGGAACTTGATTATGAACTAATGTTGCAATGCCAAAAAGGGTACAAGAATAGTTTTGGTAAGTTAGTAACTCCCTATTTACAAGATGCATATTCCATTTCATACACGATATTAAAATCAAAAGAGCAGGCAGAAGATGCTGTGCAAAACGCATTAATTGAGGCTTATATGAACATCATGGCAAATAAAGAAATACATAAATTTAGAAGTTGGTTCTTGACTCTAGTGGCTTCACGTTCTATTGATTTAGCTAGGAAGAATATAAAAGAAATAAAACTAACGATAGCGTCTAAGGATACCCAGATCAGCAACACTGAGACCCCACTAACAAATTTAATAGATAAAGAGATGAATAACTCCGTAATAGGGGCAGTATTGGCTCTTCCGATGAAATACAGGACGGTCATTATACTTTACTACTTTCAAGATCTAAAGATCAATGAAATAGCTAAACTATTAGAATTAAAAGAAGGTACGATTAAATCGAGATTATATAAAGCAAGAATATCTCTTAACCGTATTCTTACAAAACAAAATAATTTGCCAAAGGCTGGTGAATAATAATGAAATCCAAATTAAGTAAAGATATTGAAGAGGGATTTAAAGAAATTAAAGCACCTGAATCACTATATGACTTTGCAAATCAGGTGCCAGATATTGTTAAATCAATGAAATTAGAAACTCCTATAAGAAGTAATCGTAATAACCGCACTAAAAAAACTATTTTTGCAACAATTTCTGCGTTTGCTTGCAGTGCTTTATTTATGTTTGGTGTTAATCAATCCACAACATTTGCTAATTATGTAGATAAAATACCGGTTCTCTCTCAATTGTCAGAACTCTTGAAAGTTGACAGAGAGGTTGAGAAAGCTGTTGATAATGGTTTTCTACAAGAGGTATCAAAATCTTCTGAGGACCAAGGAATCACTTTTACAATTGATAACGTTATTGCAGATTCAAAAAGAACATTTGTGTTCTTCCATATAAAATTAGATACAAATAAATGGAATATTGATGAAGTGAATATGGTTAATTTTAAGGTCACTGATGAGACCTTCTTTAGAATGAAAGATAGGAAAGATTCGAAGTTGCTATCACGTCATATCTCTATAGATAGCGTTGATCATACTAAATTAACTGGTTGGATGGAAATAATTAGCACAGATCCTACGATGTCTATTCCAAATAATATTAATCTTTCAATTAACAGTTTCATAGTAACTAAATCTAATAAAATTGAAACCATTGTAGGAGAATGGGATGTTAGTTTTCAAAGGGATGCTAATAATATGAATTCAAAACCAATTGAGTATAAAGGGAAAGAATTTTCGATAAATGTAGGTTCTCGTAAGCTGAATTTAAACATTGATTATACGAAAGTGTATCCAACTATAACAGAAATGAGTATAAACCTTAAAACAAAGATAAACGAAGGTATTTTGTATGAGTATCATTTAGAAAATGAAAACGGAAAGGTTTATAAGCACATCGAGGATGGAATTTTAACAGACACTGGGGATACTCTTCCTCAATTTGAATCCAGCTATTTTGATCAGCCACAAAAATTATTTTTAGTAATCGCCAAGGTAAGAATTAGCGGATCACCGGAAGGAACAGGAAAAACTTTTGAGGTAAATGAAAAAATTGAATTAACAAAATGAATATTACTACCTATCAGAACAGCTAAACCCACATTCGGTAGGTCATAAAATTGAAGAAAGGCAATCAGAAATAGAGAACCCTTTACATTTCTAATTTTCTTCCTTATTGCGGGTAGTGATAGCTTCGCTGGTACTACTCCGATTAAAGATGAAATAAGTCGACTTGGATACACTAAAAAGAAAACAACGTCTTAAATTGAAAGACAGGCAGATGAAAAAAGCAGCAGCCTGTCTTTCAGGTGTCGAATGTTGGGTTTAATGCTGTGATTCCGGATTTATCTTAACCATTCAAAACGGATGAGGCGGATCACTTATGGACAGCCCCATCCGTTTTTTATTACTATAATGATGAGGTTAGTTACGCTTCTCTTAGCTCGATAGTTGAACATTCGCACTCTAAATCAATTGAAAACATGGGAACATCTAAAATAGATCTGGTTATGTGCAGAGCTTTAAAATATACGAATGTGAAGATTGTACCGATTGCCCATTAAAAGCACAATATACGAAAGCAAAGGGAAATCGACAAGTTCACTGGAATAAATCTTCGAAGAAATGAAAGAGAAGGCAGAAACAGCCCTTGAATGTGAAGAAAAAGTCAGAATCTACGTTCGATGCAAGGTTGAGATGGAAAGTGTGTTCGGTCACATCAAGGGCAATCGGTCGTTCCGCAGGTTTTCCTTGCGGGGTCTCGACAAGGTACATGTCGAGTTTGGCATTGTGGCATTAGCCCACAACATCCTGAAAGTAGCAGGCGTCCGCCAGCTCAGAGGGAAATCGAAAAAATACAAAAACAGGTGGAGAAAAACGATTCATTTTTCTCCACCTGTTACATTCCTATAAAAAGAGAGCCCAAAATGTTTTTTCACATTGGGCTCTTGGAATGATTCCTTAAATGGCTGAATGATAGGAACCGTATGAATCGAGAGGTTCATGTACGGTTCTGTGGGCCTTTGGGTGAAACTCCCAAGGGCTACTCGATTTTTTTTATAGGTGGGGAGCGTTTCGAGAATAAACGGTGTATTTCGAGAATAAGACATATGTACGCACATTGATGAAAGTTACATATTTTTTTCAAAAGAAGAAGTGAAAAGATGCACGAAGATGAAAATTTTAACAGAAATTTTTTCTCCTTTTTCACAAACAATAAGGAAAAATAGAGGAGGAGTGTAGATGAGAATACTGAAACAATATGTTCTCTTGGCTGCATTTTTGATGATTTTTCCTTTAGTGACAAAGGCTGAGAGTGGAAATTCACCAGTACATTGGGGTTTTAATAAAGGGTCAAATGAGGATCAAGCGGATGCGGGTAAGCCGCTTGATGAGATGTTAAATCGACTTGGTGCGTATTACAAAGGGGATCCAATGAAGAAGGATATTTATTTAACCTTTGATAACGGCTATGAGAATGGCTATACTGGAAAAATTCTGGATGTGTTAAAAAAAGAAAAGGTGCCTGCGGCATTTTTTATTACGGGTCATTATTTAGAAAGTGCACCTGATCTTGTCAAACGTATGGCATCTGAAGGACATATTATCGGCAATCATTCATGGCATCATCCTGATATGACAACGATTAGTGATGAGAAAATTATCAAGGAATTAGAGACGGTGCGTGAGGGAACGGAAAAACTCACCGGGATAAAACATATGTCTTACTTGCGCCCACCAAGAGGAATTTTCAGTGAGCGAACGATTCAAGTTGCGAATAAGCAGGGCTATGTTCACATATTCTGGTCTCTAGCCTTCAAGGACTGGAATGTTGATCAACAAAAGGGCTGGAAATATTCATACGATAATATTATGAAACAAATCCATCCTGGAGCTATTCTATTACTGCACACTGTTTCAAAAGATAATGCCGACGCACTTGAAAAAGCAATTCAAGATTTGAAAGCGAGAGGCTATACGTTTAAAAGTCTAGATGATTTCATGAAGACTCGGTTATTTGAAGATGCCATGCTTTACTAAGTGATAAATTACTATTTGACAATATTGAAAAATGGTGATAAAAATAAAAAGAAAATAAAATATACAGTCCTTTAACACAATCCTGTGAGATTGAGAAGGAAGCGGAATATGCTCTGTGAATCTTTGTCAAAGAGAGAATTTGATATGGATTCCTGAGCTTGCTTGAGCCTTCTTATCTATCTAGGTAAGAAGGCTTTTGTTATTCTTCCATAGTGACTGTACAGATCAAGAGGAGGAGTAATCATGGCAACAACAGACATCATCGAGGAGTCAAAATCCAAACGATATAAAACATTGCTCGGTTCCGTACTTGGTTATGCAGCAGAGGGTTTCGATATGCTGCTACTATCGTTTGTACTCGTATTTATTTTAAAGGATTTTAACTTAACGGAGGTTGAAGGTGGCAATCTCGTCCTCGCTACAACGATTGGAATGCTAGTCGGCTCCTATTTATTCGGATTTCTTGCCGATTTATTTGGGAGAATTAAAGTTTTAGCAGCAACGATTCTCCTATTTTCTGTCGCCACCGCCTTCATTTATTTTTCAACAGATTACTGGCACTTACTTATTCTTCGTTTCTTAGTTGGGATGGGAGTTGGAGGAGAATTTGGGATCGGAATGGCGATCGTTACTGAAACATGGTCAAAAAATATGCGTGCGAAAGCTACATCGGTTGTGGCATTAGGCTGGCAATTAGGCGTGCTTGCAGCATCCATATTACCAGCATTAGTAGTACCGCACTTCGGCTGGAGGGCAGTATTTTTATTCGGTTTAATTCCTGCTTTACTCGCAATCTATGTGCGAAAAAGTTTGACAGAGCCAAAAATGTGGGAGCAGAAGCATCAATATAAAAAAGCACTTCAACAGAAAAAGTCTCAAGGAATATTGACGAGTGAAGAAGCAATTCAGCTTGAGAAAATGGCGGGCTTCCCACTGAAAAAACTATTCGCTAATAAGAAAGTTACGATTACAACAATGGGCTTAATTTTAATGTCCTTTATCCAAAACTTTGGATATTATGGAATCTTCACTTGGATGCCGACGATTCTATCGCAAAAATATGGCTATACATTGGCAAAGGCAAGCGGTTGGATGCTAATTTCAACCATCGGCATGTTAATCGGAATTGCCGTTTTCGGAATATTAGCTGATAAAATCGGCCGCCGGAAAACATTTACCCTTTATTATATCGGGGGTACCGTAGCTTGCTTAATTTACTTCTTCCTGCTTAAGGATGAAAATTTATTATTATGGGGAAGCGCCATGCTTGGATTTTTCGCAAATGGAATGATGGGTGGATTCGGTGCTGTTCTAGCAGAAAATTACCCGGCCGAAGCGCGCTCAACCGCTGAGAATTTCATTTTCGGAACAGGTCGTGGATTAGCCGGATTTGGTCCTGTCATTATCGGCTTACTAGCGGCTGGAGGAAGTCTCTTAGGAGCATTATCACTAATCTTTCTTATTTATCCGATTGGACTAATCGTTATGCTTATCTGCATTCCAGAAACAAAAGGCAAAGTTCTTAATTAACCTATTTTAAAGCAGTTTCTATGTATATGGCATAGAGACTGCTTTTTTTAGGAAGAGGTAGAAATTTCCTTGCGTGAAATTGAAAATGCTCGATAGGATCAGAAATCTGCTAGATAATTTATGAAAAGTGCTCGATGTTTTAAAAAATCTGCTAGATAATTTCCGAAATCAGCTCGATAAATTGGAAAAAGTACTCGATAAGATCGAAATCAGCCCTATTCAAAATTTTTAAGGAACCCGGATGTATTAGAAATTGGGGTTTCTTTTCACACGTTAAACGTATAAATTATCAGCGCAGAAGTTAGTTCGACGTTGGTGCCAATTTTAGGAATTAAGTTTAAGTGCAACTACGAATCACGCTTCGCCTTTCCAAGGCCCACCGATCAGCGAGTTTTCTTCATGAAAAAAGACAAGTCTTAGAAATATCGGCTAAAATAATGCTATAATACGGAAAAATGGTTAAAGGACGGAGACTACTTGGAAACAATTCAAATAACAGGACCATATAACTTTGATCTTGTGTTGGACAGACTTTCGATTGACCCACTTCATGAAGTCGAAATCGAAAATAGATTGGTAAAAGTGCCGCTTTTAATAGAAAATCATCCGATAGCAGCCGAAGTGAGAGCGGTTGGAACAACAAAGGAGCCCGAATTTATTGTTACGGGAATAGATGGGCCATATACAGAAAAATCGCTTGAAAGATTGGCAGAAATTTTTCAATGGAAGGTGCCGCTTGAAAGAATTCATGCACATTTCATTGAGTCTGATTTAAAGAATATTTTCCATGAGCATTATGGAACACCACTAATACTTGATTTTTCTCCGTATAGTTGTTTACTAAAATGCATCATTCATCAACAGCTAAACATGACTTTTGCGATGAGACTTACAGAGCGTTTCGTCCAAACATTTGGCTTTGAAAAAGATGGAGTTTGGTTTTATCCACAGCCAGAAGTAGTTGCTGAGTTAACAGTGGAACAGCTTCGTGAACTCCAATTTAGTGGAAGAAAAGCGGAGTATGTCATTGGAATTGCAAAAGAAATCGTGGCTGGCAACTTAAACTTCGCAGAGCAGAAAGAACAATCCGATGAAGATATATTTAAACAGTTAATCAAATTGCGTGGAGTCGGTCCTTGGACTGTGCAAAACTTCCTTATGTTCGGGCTCGGTAGACCAAATCTCTTTCCAGTCGCAGACATCGGTATTCAAAACGCCTTAAAAAAGCTATATCAATTAGATGCGAAACCAACCTTAGACCAAATGGAGCAATTTTCAAAAGGCTGGGAGCCTTACTTAAGCTATGCTTCTCTATATTTATGGAGAAGTATCGAATAATGGAGTTGAAATGACAACATGAAACAAGAGCAAGCTGTTGAGATAAAACTAAAGCAAAATTTCCCATTAACAATAAAAAGACTCGGTATTAATGGGGAAGGTGTCGGCTATTTCAAAAAGAAGGTTGTCTTTGTTCCTGGGGCTTTGCCTGGTGAGGAGGTCGTTGTCGAGGTAACAAAGGTACACCCGAAATTCACCGAGGCTAAAATAAAAAAAATCCGTAAACAATCTGAATTCCGTGTTCAGCCATTATGCTCAGTATATGAGCAATGTGGCGGCTGTCAGCTTCAGCACATTCAATATAGCCAGCAACTGAAGGAAAAGCGTGATATCGTCATTCAAGCATTGGAGCGCCACACGAAATTAAATATTAATGAGCTAAATATAAAAGAAACAATCGGCATGGACGATCCGTGGAAATACCGCAACAAAAGCCAATTCCAAGTTGGCATGAAGGATGGAAAAGTGTTGGCTGGCTTATATGGGATGAATTCTCACACGCTCATTAACATTGACCAATGTGCTGTTCAGCATCCACAAACCATTCGAGCAACAGAAACGGTCAAGAAAATTCTCCAGGATCTGCAAATTCCGATTTACAATGAAAAAACAAGAAAAGGTCCCGTGAGAACAATCGTCGCTAGAATAGGCATCCAAACAGGAGAGCTGCAAATTGTCTTAATCACAACAAAAAAAGAGTTGCCGAAAAAAGCATTATTAATAGAAGAAATTAAGAAACGGCTTCCAGAAGTAAAATCAATCATCCAAAACATTAATGGTCAAAAGACCTCTTTAATTTTTGGCGAAGAAACAGTTGGACTAGACGGGAAAGACTTTATTCAAGAAACACTCGGAGACTTAAGCTTCGAGCTTTCAGCAAGAACCTTCTTCCAGCTAAATCCTGAGCAAACAGTCAAATTATATAATGAAGTGAAAAAAGTAGCTGCGTTAACAGGCAAGGAAAAAGTTGTAGATGCGTATTGCGGAGTAGGCACAATCGGATTGTGGGTCGCGGACGGCGCTGCCGAAATTCGTGGCATGGACATTATTCCTGAATCAATTGAAGATGCAAAGAAAAATGCTGCCCGAAATGGAATTTCCCATGCTAAATACGTAACGGGAAAAGCCGAAGAATGGCTCCAGAAATGGGTGAAAGAAGGTTGGAGGCCAGATGTTATTATTGTCGATCCTCCAAGAACAGGGTTAGACGAACAGCTCCTTAAAACCATTTTGAAAGTAAAACCGAAGAAGGTTGTTTATGTTTCTTGTAATCCTTCTACATTGGCGAAAGATATTGCGGTTCTAAGTTCAAAGTATAGGGTGGAAATGATTCATCCGGTGGATATGTTTCCGCAGACGGCGCATGTGGAGTGTGTATCGTTGCTACAAAGAAAAACTATATAGAAATCCTTAGTTCTAAACACTTTCACAAGCATTTAGAGTTTATAGGAGAAGGTGAAAAAACTAGAAATAAGGTACTGAAAAACCACATTACCTTTTCAGTGGTAATTGATCTGGGGTGTGGGAACACAATAAAATAATACGACGACTACAGTTTAAAATGATTGTGGTCGTCTTTTTGTATATTAAAATCTATTTATCGTTTCGATTAGATTTGCTAAAAATATATTTGGAAACTCTAATTAATTGTTTTAGAGTAATATTAACTTTTTTACAATTGTTATTTTGAGTTTTCTTCTCCTGTAAACTTTTGTCACATAAGATAGAGTTATGTCAAATTTTCTGTATAAATATGGTAAGCTTATCATAATGAACATATGTGGGAGGAGAAGAAGAAAATGATTATAACTGATATTATTAGTTGGGTAGAAGGGCAACCATATTGGCAACAAGTAATAGCAGAAAAATTATTAAGCAATCGCTCAATTACAGATGAGGATATAGAAGGGATTTTTCTTATTTTCAAAAAAGAGAATGGCCTTGTTAGTGAACCACTAGAAAAAAAGGGATTAAATTTTTCGAATAGTAAAACTGTTACTAGTAATATACCAGATATAAAATGGAGAGGTTTATCAAATGTTAGTGGTGTAAATGCTATTAATAACAAGGAAACATTTCCCGTTGGAGATGAAGTTACTTTAGTATATGGGGAGAATGGTAGTGGTAAATCTGGATACACTAGAATTCTAAACAACATCTTTATTTCTAGAGGTGATAAAAATATACTACCTAATTTATTCGAAGAAACTTCTGAACCTCCTAGTTCAAAAGTTATTTTTGAAGATGATAGTGGAAATATAGAGGAGATACATTATCCTACTGATAAGGATCATCCTTATACCAATCGAATTACAGTGTTCGATTCTCACAGTGCTATACACGATTTAACGAAAGAAGCCGAATTATCTTTTTCGCCAACTGAGTTTAATTTTTTTGATGATTTCCTACTTAATATTGAGAAAATCAAGAGTAAATTTGAAGAAGAAATTTCTGCAAAGAAAGTTCAAAATGATTTTATAAAGTATTTTGATAAAGAAACTTCTATCAAGCATGCCGTAGCTCAATTGAATAGTGAAACAGATATTAATCAATTTAAAGATAAAATAAAAGTTTCAGAAGCAGATATTAACAAAAATAAAGAAAATATAACTCGTAGAGCCAAGTTACAATCAATGAACTTAGAAGGGAAGAAAAATGAATATCAAAAACTAATATCTAATCTAGACAGTATAAAAACTAAAATTATTAGCTTAAATAGAAAATTCAATTCGGAAAGAATATCCAAAACAAAAGAGCTAATTGAACAAAGAAATCACTATAAAAAGATTTCTTTAGAAGATGGAATAACTCAATTTAAAAGTGACCATATAGATAATTTAGGTTCTAAAGAATGGAAGGAATTTATAGAGGCCGCTCAAAAGTATTATCAAACTATCGAACAAGAAATTGATTATTGTATTTTTTGCAAGCAAGATATTCTCGGAATTGCACTAATTGGCAAATACTGGAAGTATTTAAAAAGTGATGCGGAAAAAAACTTAACTTATAAAAATAATGACATCAAAAAAATTAAATCAAATTTTAATGACACAGATTGTACTATTTTTACTAGAGGATCCAAGATAGATGAGTGGATTCAAGAAAATAAACCTGAATTATACAGTCAACTAACTAATGGAGAAATTGAATTTAACAACTTACGTGAAAAAATTGTACAATCACTTGAATCTTATGAATGGTATGAAAGCATAGAAAATTATGAAATAGTACTAGAAAATATAGATACAGCCATTGAACATATTAAAATGTTGGTTTCAGGACTTAATTCTGAAAATGTAGAAAATGAAATAAAACAACTTCAAGCTTCCGAAAATGAATATACTGATAAACTAAGAGCTGAAAAGCTATTACCCGATATTGAAATGTTTATAATTAATAGTAAATGGATTAAACAAGCTGAAAAGTGTAGAATTACTACTCGCTCAATAACATCAATACAAAATAAATTATTTGCAAAATATGTAACAGATGAATATGTAAAAACATTCAATGAAGAATGTAAAAAACTTAAAGCTGAGTTTTCGGCTGAAATAAAACAAAGGGGAAGTAGAGGTACTACTTTAAATAAACTTACTGTAAAAGAGAAGAGACCTTTAGAAATATTGAGTGAGGGTGAACAAAGATCTATCGCTTTAGCAAACTTTTTAGCGGAAACATCCATACACAACAATAACGTTTGCATTGTCTTTGATGATCCAGTATCTTCTTTGGATTATAAAAGAAGAGATATTATTGCTGATAGACTGATAGAAGAAGCACAGCGAAAACAGGTAGTAATATTTACGCATGATTTAACATTTTTATTAGCACTTCAGAATAAGTGTCAAGAACAAGGAGTGAATTATCTATCTACTACAATTAGAAAAATTCAAACGACTACTGGGATAATCGATAAATCCCTTCCATGGATAGGTTTACCTGTAAATGGTAGAATTTCACATTTGAAACAGGAACTACAAGGTTTAGAATCTAGGCACAAAAATATAACACCAGATATGCCAGAAAAATTAAAAGAATATGAAGATGGGGCTAAGTTATGGTGCGAAAAATTGAGAGAAACATGGGAAAGAAGCATAGAAGAAATTTTATTTAACGACTCGGTACAAAGGTTCAACCCTGCGATACAAACTCAAAGATTAAAAAGGGCACCATTTACTACCGAATTATATTTAGAAATTGAAACAGGTATGAGAAATTGTTCTAATTGGGTTCATGATCGTGCTTCGGGATTAGGTGAGGAAATACCTGAACCCACAATATTAAAAGAATATCTCGGTGCCTGCGAAAAATTTATTAAAGAAAATAGACCATGATAATTTTAAGAGTCAAATCAGATGCTCAATTAAAAAGAGCATCTTTTTTTATGACTAAAAACGAAGAATGGAAGGTGAAATATGACCGAATTAACGTTAGGAAGTTTATTTGATGGTATCGGTGTATTTCCATTGGCGGCGTCTCGTTATGGGATTACATATGGGCAAGTGAAGTAGAGAAAGCGCCTATTTCTATTACAAAAAGGCATTTTCCAAAAACCAATGTTCCAATGCCTGCTTCTGGAGTCTGGGCAAACGCTGGAATGGTTCGAGGAAGAAAGCAGGCCACCCTCCACCGCAACCAGTCGAAGATCTTCTGAAAAAGTAAGGGGGAAAATACCCGTCGTCAGTCCCTTTCAAGAAAGACGTATGCGAAGTACCGCAAAAGATAAAAACAAATCAGGATTCATTGGAAGTTTTGGACGGACAAATGCACCTTTCCCAACTTTGCTAGCTGGTTCAGTTAATATCTTTTCTTTTTGGTATGAGGGGAAAGAAAAAGAAGGTTTTATACGACAACTAACTCCATTGGAATGTGAACGTTTAATGGGATTACCAGAGGGCTGGACAGCTTTGGGAAATGAGAATGAAATCATTAGTGATTATGCTAGATATAAAGCGATTGGAAATGCGATTTCCGTACCATGTGCGGAATATATTATGGCTGGTATTGCAGAAAATTTATAGTAAATCAATTTTTGAGCATGTTGGATTATTCTCATCTAACGTGCTTTTTTATGGGCGAAAACATAGAAAGGAGAAAGATGTATGATGTCCTTGAATGAACAAGAGGTTTATGAAGAAAAGGTGATGGAATGGATTGATGATCATTTTGTAATGAATGAAATTGAGATTGAGGACTTTCCGTTTTTTCCCTATGGGAAATTGATACGTGATGAAAATGGAGAAACAATGGTTGTATTT
>JAEWDX010000091.1 GCA_023389895.1 Bacillota bacterium | reverse complement strand
GAATAAGGAAGAAGAAACAAAACCACCTCTAGAAGTAAAAGAGCATGAAGTGTATATTAAAGGCTTCCCAGATGGTACATTTGGTCCGGAGAAAAACGTGACACGTGCTCAAGTGGCAACGATGATTGCGCGTATTTTAGGCTATACAGATGGAGCAGTAAATACGGCACCATTCAAGGATATTCCAAGCAATCAGTACGCAGCGGGTGCCATTGCCTTTGTGAAAGAGCGTGGCATTATGAATGGCGATGTCAATGGTAACTTCCGGGCAAGTGAAAACATTACACGTGCACAAATGGCAACGGTAGTGGCGAACTTTAAGCAACTGTCTGTCGAAGAAAATGTAGCGATTACATTCAATGATACAAAAGGTCATTGGGCACAATGGATAATCGAAGCAAATCGTGCGGCAGGCATCATCAATGGCCGTCAGGATGGTAGCTTCGCGCCAGATGAGCATTTAACACGTGCTCAAGCAGTGGTGATGATGAATCGTATGTTCGAGCGTGGTCCACTACAAGGCGTAACAGCACCAAGCTTCCCAGATGTAAAAGTAACGCA
Source organism: Bacillota bacterium (assembly GCA_023389895.1). GTDB lineage: Bacteria > Bacillota > Bacilli > Bacillales > Cytobacillaceae > Cytobacillus. Next base: position 4,367 of record JAEWDX010000091.1, on the reverse strand, counting down.
CTGGGCGTTTGATGACATTGAAGAAGCAGCGAAATCTCACTCATATTTTATTGATGAAGATGAAAATGAGCAGCTTTCAAAATAAGATATAGCAAGGGCAGGCTAAGGTTTCCCTTAGCCTGCCTTTGTTTAATAGAGAAAAAACCTATGAAAAATATTAGTTATCAAGAAAGTGACTAGGTACTGAATTAATTTTGATTTGAGTAAAAAAGATCACCGAATTACAGGTGATCTTTGACTTTGAATTTGTAACTGTTTACCAAATGAAAGGAATTAGTTTTTTAGTTTTCTGTTTATATAATGTAAATTGTTGTCCGTACTTGTTTTGTAAGTAATCATCTGATTTTGGAATATAGCCAAAAACAAATACGAAAAATAAACCAAGAGGAATTAGCAAACTATAAATATTGTTAGAGATTAGCGCTAAGCCTAGTACCCAAAGGCAATCTCCAAGATAATTAATATGAATCGCATATTTAAATAACCCGCCTGTATAGAGCTTACCTTTATTTAGAGGATTGTCTTTAAAAGGTTTTCTAAGCAATTCAGAAATTGTGTTTAACATACTCCCTCCTAAAAATAATATCCAACCTACAATGAGTATTGTTAAGTTTGGATCCTGTTTACTAGTAATCATTAAAATGGGAAAGCCCAAATAGTAAATCCCAAAGGCTATACTGTTCATGAGAGCTTCCTGCATTGCAATACCTCTAGGTAACCATATAAACATCATAGCTGTTAATCGCAAAGCTGTAATAATTAAAGCAATAAAAAGTCCGAGAGAAATGGCGGATTTTTCATATGTAATGAAAAGTAAATAATATGCAGTGATTAAATAGATAATCTCAGCTACTAAAATTAAAATTTTTTCTTTTATCGTAGAATTGTTTATACCATACACAATAAGGCACCCCTTCGTTATTTAATTGGAAAAAATACTTCTATGATACTATTATCCTCTTGTGTGCTATAGGGGTCTGTTTGATAAACTTCAAACGGTGCACCATTCAATTTATAGTTATTTTCATTTATCCATACATGTAGTTTGGTATGAATGGAAGGTAGTTTATCATAAGAACCAATAAGCGTAGCCATTGCGCAAAGACCAGGATTAAAGACTTTTGTTTCATTCGTGGCCTTTGTAAGTGGAATCGCAATTTCGACATCATAATTATCAGGTTCATATTCAGAACTATGGAAAATAGTAAGTGGTTTTGCGCTAGGTGATAAATTTCTAAACAAGATTTTACTAAATAATTCACTAAAGTGCTTTAAAAAATCAGCGGTATTTATTTTTTTTCGTTGAGAAAAGATATCATAGGCTACGTGATCCACAAGTTTAATCTCAATCTGATCTAAATAGCTCATGATATTTCCATCTTTGTCTAACACTTGAATATCTAGTTTTAATTCTTTTAACATAGAAGAATAAATTGTAAGTTGTTGTGTCAGATTTTCTTGTTTGATTTTCATTTTATTACTAAGGAGTTCGGTATCCTCTCTATTAATTAAAATAATTTTGATGTCTTCCAACGAAAATAAATAGTTTTTTAATCGTGCTATTAATAAAGCTGTTTCTAGCTGGGAAATATTATAATAACGATAGTTATTATTAGCATCAATGAAATCAGGCTTTAAAAGTCCAATTTCATCATAGTATCGCAGCGTCTTCAGTGTAAGATGTGATATTTTTGAAAACTCACCAATTGTAAGCATAATAATCACCTCCTTATAAATTACTTTAAATATAAAGTATCCTGTAAGGGGAAGGTCAAACAATGTAACTAAGTTTTCTTAAAGGGGATTTATTGAATTAAATATTATCGAAATGGCTGCATCAGAAAAAATAATGTTTGATGTTTTTTATGTTTTTGATAACATGTCAGAAAACAATGAGACCTTTATAATCTACATAGTTCATTTTGCAATAATTACTCGCTTCGTAGAAGGTGATTAACAGTTTCCAAATTAATATTAAAAAATATATTATCACTAATCTTTTAAAAGGTTGGTTACTTAATATTGTTCTGTTTTAATTTGAACGGACAGGTGTAAGGTGTTTAAAGTTTTCAGGAATGGGTTTTGAGGAATGAACAGATAATCACTAATTGTTACTAGATTTGCATATTATCATTTAGTGAAGACATGATCAATTTCGCCTTGGTATAATTGTAGCTGCCACTATGCTTTCGCTACAGAAAACATTTTGCTGAATGAAGATAAATAAGTAATGCAATCCTCATACTTTTAATATAAAATTTGTAAGATATAACTTACTTGGAAGAGGTGTGAAAATGTTTCCTGTTTTACATACTGATCGATTAGTGTTACGAGAGCTCACAGTGAATGATGCCCAGGCAATTCTAAATTGCTTTTCTAATCCTGATGTACTACGTCATTATGGGCAGAATCCATTAACGAGTTTAGATCAAGTTAGGCTAATAATTAATAACTTTTCAAAGAGCTATGAGGAAAAATGCGGAATTAAATGGGGAATAGAATTAAAAGGGCAAGCAGGCATAATTGGTACCATTGGTTTTCAAGAGTGGTCAACTGAGCATAAAAGAGCAGAAATAAGTTATGCACTTTTCCCAGAGAGTTGGGGAAAAGGCTATGCACTGGAAGCCGTTAATAAAGTAATTTCATTCGGCTTCCAAGAGATGAAGTTAGTGCGTATAGGAGCAATCGTTTTCACTGAAAATGATGCCTCGAACAAGCTGTTAACAAAAGCTGGCTTTGAAAAAGAAGGGGTATTAAAAAAATATATACATCAAAATAATGTTTCATATGACACTTATATTTATTCCCTGATAAATTAAAATCCTAAGACAGAGATAAGCTTAATTGCTGTCTCGGTCTTTTTAGGATCATTGCTTAATAAAAGTTTATTTAATAATCGCCTGTAATTTGTCTAATCCCTCCTTCAGATAAACATAAGTATTAATTGTCGTGATATTTATATCTGCTTTTTTCGCTGTAGCTAAATATCGTTGTAATTCTTTGATATAAGCTACTACAAACTCTGTAAAATTGTATATATGTTGCCACTGACTATTTTCTCCAACTCTTTTAGAATGAGAAACTATAAGTTTGGACCCATTTTTTTCTAAAGTAAGAATATCTACGTTACCAAATGGGTTTAATTTTTGACTTTTTCCTGTTTGATGAAGTGTTTTCAATTTGCTAGTAAACTCACCTAAAACAGTACTGTGTCCAGTAGTGGTAAAGAAAAGTAGCTCGTCTTCATTGTTATCATTTGCAAACACTTTTAAATAGCCATCAAAATAAAGATTATTCAAGATGGAAATTCCTTCCTCCGATTCAAATCTTAATTTCATACAAATCGCCTCCAACTATCAATTTAATTATTTCATTTTTTCTTTCTGGTTTCAAACTCTCTCTTTGTTAGAAAAAAGGTTAGATTTCATACATAGTTGCTACTAGCAGATATTCTGAAAGAAGGATTATATAATGCGATAAGTACACAAGTCAGACAGAGAACGTCACAAAATCTTTGATTTCTAGATTTTTTTTGGGTAATAGTGACATTATACTGGACAAATACAAAAACTTATCATAAAATTAAAGTAATAAAATTAATTGCGGTAGAACAATGAATTCACAAATTACAAAGAGTAATCGTGTTTTGTTAGATACTTTTTGTAATTTGTGAATTTTTTTCTTTTGAAGCAATAATGATTTTATTTAATACAATTAGTGGAGGTCATATAAATGACACAAGGTACAGTAAAATGGTTTAACGCAGAAAAAGGTTTTGGCTTCATCGAAGTAGAAGGCGGAAATGATGTATTCGCTCACTTCTCAGCAATCCAAGGTGACGGTTTCAAAACATTAGAAGAAGGTCAAAAAGTTGAATTCTCAGTAGAAGAAGGTCAACGTGGTCCTCAAGCTACAAACATCGTAAAACTTTAATTTTAATGAAGTACCCATAAAAAGGCATCCTTTAATTAGGATGCCTTTTTTGTATAGATAAAGTCTAATTGATAATTAATTTCACTAATTAATGAAATAACACTGGATTTTATAATGATTTAATACTACAATGATAATGATTATCAATATCATTTATATCAAGAGCTGATAATACTTTTTCAAAATAACTACATAGAAAGAGGAGGTTAAACAGAAAGATTGGTATTCACACATAATTGACAAAGGAGTTTTTGACAGAATGAAAAGGAAATTTTTACTTATTGGTTTTATTACATTATTTATGCTCGTTTTAGCTGCCTGCTCAGGAGAAAAGGAAAGTGAGCAAAATACATCCATTGATAAAGACGAAAGCGGGGAAACAGCACAAACCAAACAAGAGCGTACAGATGAAAAAGGTACAAGAACAATAGAAT
>JAEWDX010000213.1 GCA_023389895.1 Bacillota bacterium | reverse complement strand
TGTTCGGAACCAACAACTGGGGATAGGTCTGCAAAATAAACGTCACCACGTTTCACATTCAACGGATTACCCTCCGCACACTAGACGTTCAACTGTATGTTCTGCTTCAAATTCAGCTTGAAATGCTTCAGAAGCAATCGTCAAATTTATTTTTGACATTTCCATATAGCCGCGTCTCATGGACTCACGAATTTGTCTCTTTTTCCGTTCGCGCAAATACATTTTGGTTGCTTGATAAATGAATTCACTCCGATTAACGTTTTCCTGTTTAGCAAAACCATCTAATTCGGTTACAAGATGTTGCGGTAATTTTACCATGATCTCTGTTGTTGCGCTGGACTCAGACACAAACAAACACCTCCACCATCACTACACACCATTTTATATCTACCATTTTTTATATTACCATTATTCAAGCCTAATGCAAAGAGGATTTATTAATTCTTCTGTATTATCAGCCTAAAAATCACTCTTTTATGCATCAGAATCATAAAAACTTTAGCTATGAAAATTTCATCATGAAAAAACAACTTATTTTAATACAAATTTTACTGTAGAGGATTTAAAACGTGAACAGTTTCACCCTTCCTTTTATACACTCTTGGGACTCTCCCAGCTATCATACAAGTAATTTCATAGTTGATCGTTTCTAGCTTATTTGCAATTTCATCTACAGAAATATATTCATTCCCTTGCCTGCCAATGAGTGTGACCTCTGTCCCAATCGGAATATAGGATGGGAGCTTGATCATGCATTGATCCATACAAATTCTTCCGACTATCGGAGCTCTTTTCCCACAAACAAGCACTTCCTGTCCTTGAAGCCTACGGATCCATCCATCAGCATAGCCGATTGGAAGTGTTCCAATCCATTCATCTTCCTTTGTTTCATAAGTTGCACCATAGCTAATCTTTTCACCTTTTTGTATCTTTTTCACGTGAACAAGTTTTGTATGAAGAGAGAAGGCTGGTTTTAATGGAAATGGCAATATTGGCGAAATTTCTTGTGACGGTGTTAAGCCATACATCGAAATTCCTGTTCTCACAGCATTAAGATGGGTTTCTGGAAATCTAAGTGTTGCTGCGCTATTGCCTGAATGAAGAAATTTTGGTTTTTCATGTAACCACGTTAATATTTCCTGAAAACGACTCACTTGCTTCATAAAATAGGTTTGATCCAACTCATCTGCTGTTGAAAAATGAGTATACACTCCTTCAAGATAAAGATGCGGATCATTTTTCGCAATCGTTTCAAGTTCAACAAGTGTTTCCTTATTGCGAATCCCCAATCTCCCCATGCCAGTGTCTAATTCTAAATGAATCGTCAAGCGTGAGTTAAGACCTTTTACCGCCTGTTTTAACCACTCTGTTTGAAAAACGGTTAAAGTAATATCATTTTCAGCAGCAATTGAGGCATCCTCCGACCGACATGCACCGAGAACTAATATCGGTGCTGTAATCCCATGCTTTCTTAATATGAGTGCCTCATCTAAAAAAGCAACGACTAAATAACTAGCTCCGGCTTCTAGTACGGTCTTCGCTACTTCAATATCTCCATGACCATAAGCATTTGCTTTTATCACGGCAAAAATTTTTGTATCTTCATGTAAGAGCTTCATTATTTCTTTCATATTATATGAAATATTGTCCAAATTTATTTCTGCCCAAGCATCCCGATGAAAATCACCGTGATGTTTTCGTAACTTTTCCACAAATAAACACCCTTCTTTATTGATAATAACGATTATCAAACTCCTTACTCTCATTGTCAATTATTTTTTTATTTCCTTTTCAAAGAAAAAAGGCCCTGAAAAAGAGCCTAGAGAAATTTTAACTTTGCCGTACGGGTCATTACAACGAAAAGCTCGAAACATAATTGGATAATTTTACCGTTGTTAATGCGGGATAAGACACCTCTTTCAAAATGGAAGTGCCTTACTTAATCGTCCCACCTTGAACTGAACGGGCAATCATGACCATTTCCTCTTCTGTCAGATCTTTAGAGGCTATCATATACTCAACACCTTGATAATTCCAAGCAATCGAATTTTTCGATAACGCACCAATTGTAAATCCTAAATCAACAGGATTTCCTCTTACTGTTTTTAGTGAAGAAACAGGTGAAACAACTACCCTCTCTTGGACAAGCGTGAAGGATTTTTCTCCCTCATATGTTAAGATAACACGTTTTCCGTTTTCTGTTGTCAGCTCTTTTTCATCAACCAATTCAATGTTTAAAGACTCCGTTGGATATTTTACTGAAAACTCGTCATTTCCTAGCTCCGCCATAACCGGAATTTCAAGCTGAGCACTCGTTAAATTCTTCTCCATATCGAATTCCTTCTTATCAAAATTCACATTAAATTTCATAGTCGAGAATTCTACTTTCACAAGTACATTTTTATCTGTATCCATTACTTTTACACTCAATGGAGTCAAGTCAGATTTTTTTAGCGTGATTTCTTGCGTTGGGAACATTTGATTATTTTGATATCTTGTTTTCGTTTCAAATATATAATGTTCCTTTGTTGCTGTAAATTTTGCTTCTTTATCTTCAATAATATCCTTGATCAATGATTCATATAAATAGGCTTGACTGCTGTTCTTTGGCCATTCGCTTTGAAAGCGGAAGCTTTTATTTAAAGCGGGCGTAAGAACAAATACCCCATCGTTATTACGAAGAATCATTTGACTTTGCTCTTTCTGTGCATTTTTTAAATTCACTCGGTAATAGGACGGGTTCTTATGTGAAACTTCAATTTCATACGTTTGCGGCTCCGTTCCCATTTGCAATGTCATTTTTGCATTTGCCTTATAGCTTTTAATCTCCCCAAGCTTCTTGTCCAGATCCTTTGTTACAGCCTCCTGCGATCTCACTCCGCAAGCAGATAATGCTAAAATTGCGAAAAGCCCAGCTAGCAGCATCAACCACTTTCTCCTCATTCTTTCAACCCCTTTGTCTCAATTCATCGTATTATCCAAAGTTAGTACGAGGCTCGCACCATTCTTGGAGGAGATAAAAAGCAGACACGAATGAACGAAAACGTTCCACGCTCTTCGCCTGACCTTGTCTCTCCTATCGCACTATGAATATATGAGACAACCTTGAGGAATATGCTTAAGGGATAGACAAACTTATTAATTTACTTTTTCTCATGTTACGAACACGAGGAAAGAAATAGCTCCATGAAAAAATTTGACTAACCTACCTTTTCGATTATGACCTGTGCGACAGCGAAATTCCGATTATGCGAAATGGAAAGATGCACTCCTTCCTTTTGGGGCTTTGCAACATACGGTTTTCCCTTGCTATCCTTCTCAATTTCGATATCAAGAAAGGATAGATTTTCACCAATTCCTGTTCCAACTGCTTTCGAATACGCTTCTTTAGCGGCAAATCTCCCTGCTAAAAATTCTATCTTCCTGGATTCCGTTAATGTTTGGAAGGTAGCCTTCTCACTTTGGGTTAGCACGCGATCTACGAATTTATTCTGCCGCTGATAAATTTTTTCCATCCGATCAAGTTCAACAATATCAATGCCAATTCCTGAAATCATTTTTCATCTTCCTTCTCATTTAATGTACCTATTGGATAGGACTTTATTGTAGAATGAAGGGAAAAGTACCTAAAGTCTTCTGAAGCTTATCAGAAAAACTACTTCATCTACATTTATTTTGTAAAAAAACTATCGTATCTATTTCACTGCACTGGTAATTACTTTCAAGGAAAATCTCCGCTGAATTCGATGGCGATTTTTTACGCAGAGGAGGAATATTCATGTTTACACGAACAGAAAGCTTTAGAGAGTTTATTCGTTTCTATCCTATCGTCTCCATCATCATATGTATTCATATTATACTGTATTTACTAATAAACTTACCATTTGCTCAAGGAGCATCGCTATTCGAAAATCTTGCCGGGGTGAACTTGCTGATTGTTGACGGAGAATATTGGCGACTAGTAACACCGATATTCGTTCATAGTGGATTTGCCCATTTATTATTCAATAGTTTTTCTCTCATTCTCTTTGGGCCTGCATTAGAACAAATCATTGGAAAAGGGAAATTCTTCTTCGTTTATCTTCTCGCCGGAATCGCCGCAAATGTCGCAACATTAGTTTTAGAGCCATTAACCTATATTCATGTAGGGGCAAGTGGAGCAATCTTTGGGCTGTTCGGCTTTTACTTAGCGATTTTGATGTTCCGCAAAGAACTAATGTCAAAGGGAAATTCCCAACTCATTATTACGATCATCATCATCGGAGTGATCATGACATTTCTACAACGAAATATTAATATTACTGCCCATTTATTCGGTCTCCTCGCAGGCCTTCTCATTGGGGCTGCCATGCTAAAAAAAAGATAAAGAACTCTTTTACAAAAACAACAAAATGGGGGTTTATTCGGACCCCCATTGCAAATATGCTTCTTATTAGGTTAGTACATTCCACACCATTCTTATAGGCTACGCATCTGTTTATTCACGGCTCGTTAGTTTCCTATTCAGTCAATACTTTTCTGCCCCAGCTGCTCAATTCAGCCATTTGTTTTATACTGCCTTCTAGCTTTTCGTCAACAACACTTGCATCATGAATATGTTGGACGATTAAATCATTCGCCTCTTCAAAATTAGATTTAGTTTCCTTAATCTCATTCATGACATCATTTGAAAAATCGCGTTGTTCTTTAATTGTCTGAATAACATCCTTTACCTCAGATTGCACGCTATTCATAACCTTTAGGATATAATTAATTCTGCTTGTTGTATCCGCACTTAATTGAATTCCTTCATCAATTAAACCTGTACTTTCTGTTGTTGATTGCAAGGAGGCATCAATATCCTGCTGAATATTTTGCGTTAACACACTAATATTATGGGTGCTTTCCGCTGTACTTTCGGCTAATTTTCGCACTTCCTCTGCAACAACTGCAAAGCCCTTCCCATGCTCACCTGCTCTTGCTGCCTCAATGGAAGCATTAAGTGCGAGAAGATTCGTTTGATCAGCAATTTCTTTAATGACTTTAACGATCATTTCAATTTCCTTTGATCTTTTATTCAGATGATTCATTTTTACCGATGTTTCTCTTAATTGATCGCCTAATTTATCAATAAGCCATTCAACTTTACTTACAGAATCTCGTCCTTCTTCCGAAATCTTGACCATTTCTACCGTTGACCCAATTAAATTTTGGCCCTTTTCATGCAATCCAAGTGATTTATCATAAGATTGTTGACTAATTACATTTACCTTTTCAGACCGTTCCATAATTTTCTCTACGAGGTCTGAAAGTAGATTATGTTGCCCATTTACCATTTCATGCTGCTGGATTGCCTTATTTAATTCACTATTAAAATGACCAATAAAATCATTTAAGTAGTCCTCATTTTGTTGCGCTTTTTCAAATATTGATTTTAATTGAGCTTTTAATTGAATATTTTCTTCCTGTAACTCTATATTTTTCTTTTTACTAGCAAGCATTTAGACCCACCCCTTCTTTATCACATGTCAAAAACTAGTTCCTTACTACTATCGTCTATTATAGATATTTTTTCATTATCATCCAATCATTTTATTTGTAAGACGAGATTTTACATCAAGGTTAAGAGCAGTGAGAACCTAGAGCTGTATAATTTTTTAACATAGAAAGATTGGGAGCAGATGCTCATGAGTGCTTCGTGTATGAATACCATTCGTATATATCCGAAACATCCTTATTTTCCAAATCCACGACCGTTCCGCCAGCTCCTCCCGATCCTGACATCACAATCGCTCCAATGGAAGCAAGATCTTTTTTACGTTGGAAAAAGCTTTTACGAATATGAAGGGATTGAATGCGATTCCGCTTCATAAAAATGGTATTTTTACTCATTGAGCGAAATCTTAATGTTAGCTGCTGCTGGTCAATACTCCACCCCGCGTCCTTATATTTTAAATAGGAGAAAAAGAGAGCGATAAAGGCAAATACGATCGCTACATATCCCAACGGTCGGAAAAGAGCGATTGGGATGGCAACGAACGGTGCCGCTACTAATAATCCCCGTATCATATATCGCTTCAACGCTCTTTTTGGAGCGGGTGAAATCGACGGAGTGAAAGAATAATCCACTAAATAAGGAGACAGAATTTCTTCGATTTTCTTACGTTTAATAATCGGCAAAATCATCACACGAGAACTATTACTATCTTGCGCTGACCCTCCAGCACTTTCAATATAAACCGTACTATAGCCAAAAAGCTGTCTTATAAGATTTTCACTTATTTGAATCGCTTGGATTCGATGTAAAGGAATCGTCAGTTGCCGTTTTTCAAGTAGCCCACTTGTAATAATTAAATCCTTCACTGTTTTCTTTACTGTAAAACGAGCGTACCTCATCATCGTACCGATAAGTGCAACTGCCCACGCCAGTAAAAAACCAATAAATATTAAGAAGGTAACAAAAACAACCCCGTTTGAAATAAAGTTCTCAAAGCCGCGAAAAACCTTTTCATACGGAATAAGCTCCTCAAATTGAAAGGCAAATGCTATCACAGCTGATAGGACTACCCCCACTCCACCAGAAGTAGTTGCTAGTAATAATAGCTCTCGCGTAGAAATTTGATAAATACGTTCTTCATTCGCTTTTTCGCTTTTCTTTTCCTCTACCTCGGAGTTTATCGGCTCTTTCGCAGAAAGCATTATTTGCTGAATAAGGGCAGCCTCTTCCTTTGAAATAGCCGTTAATACTGCTTCAGCCTCATTTCCCCCACTTGAACCTGCTGTCTCAACCTTTACTTTAACAAGCCCGAATGGACGTTGCAGAATCCCTTCCGATAAATCAAGACTTTGGATTTTTTCAAAAGGAATATATCTTTTCTTCCTTACAAAAATCCCATATTCAATTCGGAGCTCATTTTCTTCTAATCGATATGTATACCTTAACCAGGAAAGAAGTCCGTTTATTAAAACAAACACAAGTATGATGGCTGAAATAATCAGCTGATACCCCCCATTTTTGCTCCCCAAAACAACAAAGATGAGGAATGGAAAGATCAATTCTTTTAATAGCTTTAAACAATTAATTAGCGCTGTAATTGGATGAAGTCTTTTCGGCTCAGACATTGTCATCTGCCACCCTTGCTAGCTTCGAAATGAAAAATCGGAGTTCTTCCGCTTCTTCCATATCTAAAGCAGGAATTTCATGAACCGTCGCAGCAGTCGAAATTGTAACAGTTGCTAAACGATATTTGCGTAAAATCGGTCCTTGACGTGTATCAACATGCTGGACGCGAATCATTGGAACAAGCGTTCTTTTTATAATAAAAACACCATGCTGAATCTCAAGCTCATTCTCTCGAACTTCATATCGCCAACGTTTCCATTTTAATGTCGGAATAAAGAAAATCACTAAATAGGCATCTATTACTAAAAGCAGCAGAGCTACTGCGATAATCCATAATGGCCAATTGAAAAATATCGTTAAACCGATAACAGCGCCTGTAATAAGCAATGAAAAAAATGTATGAATCATCCCAGTAATCCGCCATACTTTTAAGCCTCTCTCAGATATTCTATTTTGCGGCTCTCTCATGAAGAGTTACCTCCTAATGTCAATCTATCTGCTTTTTAGTATATTAGAAAGATTCTTGATAAGCTAGTGAAGAGTGTGAGGGTTGACCATCACTTTTAGAAAATCTGTGGGGCAGTGGTCACATTGTAGTCATTTGAGACCACTGCTTGCTTAATATACATTGAACAGTAGTCGCAATACACTCCTTTGAGACCGATGCTTGCTTAATATACATTGAACTGTAGTCGCAATACACTCCTTTCAGACCGCTTGTTGCTTAATATACATTAAACAGTAGTTTCAACGAAACTCTTTGAGACAACTGCTTTCAAGACACCCTAGCTACTGTTATTTCTACCTTCACAGTTCGGAACCTTCATCCTCTAGACCGCACACATGCTAGGCGCACATAAAAAAAAAGAGCACGAATGCTCTTTTTATCGGTAACTTTTTGAATTATTGCGGTTGTTATTATTGTTGCGCTTATTTGTAGAACTTGCTGAACCTTGACGAGGTCTGTAAGGAGCCTTTTGTCGATCCTTTTGACCGCCGTAGGAACGATTGCGCTCATCTGGTTTTCTTTCTCTTTTAACAGGCAATGGACGTTCTTCAGTTAGCTTAACAGGTGTTGTATCAGGCTCTTTAGTCAACACTTTTAACATTGCCTGTACAACTGTTAACGCATCTTGCTGCTCAAGCAGCTCTTCAGCAGCTGACTTATAATATTGTAAATTATTCGCTTCAATTGATTGAAGAATTCGCTCGATGACTGCCTTCTGCTGCCCTTCAAGTGCTTCATCTAATGTTGGAGTCTTCATGCGATCCATTTTCCGTTTTGTTGTTCTTTCGACAACATGCAAATATGATTTTTCCCGCGGTGTAATGAAGGTCATTGCTACACCGGTATTTCCAGCACGACCTGTACGTCCAATGCGGTGAACATAGCTCTCTGGATCTTGAGGGATATCAAAATTATACACATGTGTGACACCAGAGATATCAAGTCCACGTGCAGCAACATCAGTTGCGACAAGAACATCAATCGATCCCTCTTTAAATTTACGCAAAACAGAAATTCGCTTTGCTTGGCTTAAATCACCGTGAATGCCCTCTGCATTATACCCTCTTAGGTTAAGTGCCTCTGACAGTTCATCAACTCTCCGCTTTGTCCGCCCAAATACAATTGCAAGCTCAGGAGATTGAATATCAAGCAATCTTGTTAAGATGTCAAATTTACTTCTTTCCTGTACTTCTATATAATACTGTTCAATAAGTGGGACCGTTACTTCTTTTGTTTTCACGCGAACGATTGTCGGCTCCTTCATGAATCGCTCTGCCATACGCTGAATCGGTGCAGGCATTGTTGCAGAGAATAATAAGGTTTGATGCTCTTCCGGAATTTGCCCTAAAATCGCTTCAATGTCTTCAATAAAACCCATATTTAGCATTTCATCTGCTTCATCAAGAATCACCGTGTTTACATTTTCCAGGCGAAGTGTTTTGCGGTTAATATGATCGAGAATTCGACCTGGCGTTCCTACAATAATATGAGGTCGATTTTTTAAGGCGCGAATTTGGCGATTAATATCTTGCCCGCCATAAATGGCCAATACTTTTGTTCTTTTCCCGTAGCCAATTTTGTATAACTCCTCCGAAACTTGGATCGCAAGCTCACGAGTCGGGGCGATGACAATTCCTTGAATCACTTCTTTTTCATAATCAATTTTATCAATCATAGGAATGCCAAATGCAGCTGTTTTTCCCGTACCTGTTTGGGCCTGTCCGATTAAATCCTTATTTTCTAAGCTTAAAGGAATGGTTTGTGCTTGAATCGGGGTTGCTTCTTCAAATCCCATTCTTTTCAGGGACTTCATTGTTGCTTGACTTATACCTAAATCTTGAAACAGTGTCAATGTTTTCATTCTCCTTCTAAAATCTATTTAAACATCTAAGAAACCCTTTATTCTGATAAGGACTTAGCTTAGCTCATATTTTTTCGATAAAGCCCTTTGCATTCTTTATTTGAACAGGCATGATTTCCACATCCTGTTTTTTATATCTAATTTGAAAGTGAAAAGGACATTCTCCAAGCGGAGTATGTCCAGGGTTTCAAAAGTATTTATCATTCATTTTAACATTTTTGCATAATGAATGCAATGTAACAGAAGAGAAGAAGCTACTATTTCATGAAAATCATCCATGCATTAACCATTTAACGATCTCGCGCGGTGTTGCATTTTTCCCATACATCAGCATCCCTGTTCTAAAAATTTTTCCAGCCATCTTCATCAAAAGCCAAATAGTTCCAAATAGAATTATTAGTGAGATGATGATTTCCATCCATGGCCAGTTTTCCAGCATTGATAACCGCATAATTAATATCCCCGGAGCTGTTAGTGGATAATAAGAACCAATTTGAGCAACAATCCCTTCCGGATCGGCTAAAACAGGCTGTACAAATACAAAAGGAAACCACGGGAGGAGAAGAACAAACCCTTGAAAATTTCCTGCTGTATGAACATCTTCAATGGTAGCCCCAATCCCTGCAAAAATCGCTGCAAACATTAAGTATCCGGCAATCGCAATAAAAAGGAGTAATAGCGTTTTTGGCACGAATAAATATTCTATAATCGGGAAATCAAACTTCCACATCATTGCTGGAATAATGATTAGCATCCAGACGAATACTTGTGTAATACCAAGAGCAAAGTACCCAATAATTTTCCCTTGCATCAATTCTGTTGAAGTTAAAGAGGAGAGGACGATTTCAGCAACTTTCTCTTTCTTTTCTTGGCTAGCACTTTGAAAAATCATCATTCCCGTCAAAACGATGGAAAAAAGAATAACTCCTGCGAATACACCAGGGACGATTCGTTTCAATGGATCTTTCATAGCATCATTTTGTTTTGCCGTTACTGTGATCGTCTCGATCTGAATCCCTCTCGCTAGAGTTGCCATTTCATCCTCAGAAATATTAAGACGATCCAGTTGTAAACGTTGAAGCGGATTTTTGAGCAACTGAATTTGCGTTAGAAAATTCGCATCCATTTTTTCACTCGTATAAATCTTTACATCGCCATTTTTAATACTTTCTGCTGAAATAATGAGATAGGCACTGTTTTTCTCTTCATTCAGTTTATCGATTAGTCGCTCTTCTTCATCGGTATGTACATTCTCAAT
>JAEWDX010000402.1 GCA_023389895.1 Bacillota bacterium | reverse complement strand
ATCTTCATCTGGAAAATAAAGCGGAAAAATATTAGAATAAAATTTCCGAACAAGTTCATTTATTTTTTGTTCTTGATCGGGAGTTGAAGCGTATACAACTTTCACCGATTACCCACTCCTATTATTCCTGAAATCTGTTTGTCATTTACATGATAAGAATATCATATTCACTAGGTATATTAGGGTGGTAATTAAATCCATAGTAAGATGAAAAAAGAGCAAAAATCAAGTTGCTAATTACATTTTTAAGGAGTTTAAGATGAACATTACGAAGAAATTCGGGGAATGGTTCGAAATTACTATCCCTAAAAAATGGGAAGGTTTAACTATTTATGCCATTTTACAGGATGTGTGGCATGCACCTAAAAAGCAAATCCATCTAATGCGTATGGAAAAAGAGGTTAAAGTAAATGGGGAGGAAAGGAATTGGCAGAATCCATTGAAAATGGGTGATAAGCTACAGCTACGATTTTTTCAAGAAGAAGAATACGGTGTGCTTCCTCAATATATTGATGTTGAAGTTCTTTATGAAGATGAGCATCTTATTGTTTTTAATAAGCCTGCAATGATGGACACTCATCCAAATACACTAAATCAAATAAATACACTTGCGAATGCTGCTGCCTTTCATTTACAAACGGAAGGCGAGCAAAGACGAATTAAGCATATTCACCGTCTTGATCGTGATACTTCAGGAGCAGTGCTTTTTGCTAAGCATAAGCTTGCTGGCTCCTTGCTAGATAAAATGTTAGAGGAAAGAGAAATTAAGCGAACCTATCTTGCACTCGTTCATGGAAAATTGAAAGCAAAGAAAGGAACGATCGAAGAACCAATTGGTCGTGACCGCCATCATGCTACAAGAAGACGCGTCTCACCAACTGGGCAATTAGCTATTACTCAGTTTGAATTGCTTGAAACATTTTCAAGGGAAAATTTATCATTAGTTAAATGTCAATTAGATACTGGAAGGACACATCAAATCCGTGTTCATTTAAGCCATATCGGTCATCCAATAGCTGGGGATTTACTCTATGGTGGGAAGGCAGTATTTAATCGTCAAGCGCTGCATGCAGCTAATTTATTAATCCCTCATCCATTTACTGATGAACTTATTCGTTGTCAAGCGTTTCATACAGGTGAACCAACTTTAGATCCCTTTTTTCAGAAATGGATCAATAAACTATGATTTTCAGAAAAAACTAGAGCTAATCACTCATCCATTGCGAATTTTCCACATAAAAAAGCTGTCCTATCTATTACGGACAGCTCTTTTATGTGGAAAGGTTCTTATTTTCAATCTGTCGTTTTTCTAAAAGCACGCATAATGAAGCTTACGATAAATACTAAAAGGAGAGCACCAATTATTGCAGGAATAATAGCAAAATTCGCTACGACAGGACCCCAATTTCCAAATATTAATGCACCTAGCCATGCACCTACAAAACCAGCAATTATATTTCCTAATACCCCACCTGGAATGTTTTTCCCAGCGATCATACCTGCAATCCAACCAATAATACCACCTATGACTAATGACCATAAAAAGGTAAACAATTTATCACCCCTTACTGTTTTTTGTAGCATTTGTTGTTTTCTCTTTTTTCATGCATATCCCCCAAAAAAAATTTTTACTTGCATATGAAAAAGAGCGGCACCGAGTTTCGGCACCGCTCCTGTAAAGAGTTTTTATATTAATTAAGGTAATTCAGGTGTGTCAATTTTTGGAAGTTCTCCATTTAAGCTTTCTAAAAATGCAACAAGTGCATCAACTTCACTTTCAGTTAAATCTAATGGATTCATTAAATCACTCTTATTAGGGTGTACGCCACCGCCAACATTATAATAGTTTACAACATCCTTTAATGTTTCAAGACTTCCATCATGCATATATGGAGATGTATGACCAATACCTCTTAAACCAGATGTTCTAAATTTCCCTTTATCTTCTTCATTTTCAGTTACAGCAAAGCGCCCATCATCATCAGTCATTCCTAAATTATGATAATTATGGTCAGATAATAATGGACCAGAATGGCAGGTAATACAGCTTGCTTTTCCAACAAACAGCTTCATTCCTTCTTTTGCTTCAGCACTGATTGCATCATCGTCACCTTGTAAATAACGATCAAATGCGGTGTCTGAAATAACGATTGTTCTTTCAAAGGCCGCAAGTGCTTTCGCAATGTTATCTGCTGAAATTTGCTCATCAAATATTGAATTAAACTTTTCAACATAGGCAGGAACAGCGTTTAATTCTGTCACTAATTCATCTAAGTTTTGGTTCATCTCTACTTCAGATTGAATTGGTCCTACTGCTTGCTCCTCTAAGCTACCTGCCCGTCCGTCCCAGAAATTCTCCTCATAATACCCTGAATTTATAATGGTTGGACTATTTCTTGCACCTTTAGCGCCTTCAAAGCCGACAAATTTCGCCATTCCATCTCCATAACCGGCACCTGGAGCATGACATGACATACAGCTTTGAACATTATTTCCAGATAGACGAGGATCAAAAAAAAGGAGTTTTCCTAATTCGATTTTCTCATCTGTCATTGGATTATCTTCTGGAATTGTCATGGCACCAAGGACTTCAAATTTTGCTTTTGCTTCTTCAAGCTCACTATCAACTGCACCTTCATTTTCAGGCTTTGAGACACCTTCATTTTCGGGCTTTGAGGCACCTTCATTATTACTACATGCCCCAAGTATTGCAAATGCTAAAATCAATAAAAATAGACCCATTTTTTTCATTAGAGTTCCTCCATCATTTTTATTGATAATGGAATTACTGGTAATATTTAACCTTATTTCCATCTCATAATCATTATATAATTGAAATTATTATTATTTGCTAATAATTTTCGAAAAGTTTGTGACAAATATCACATACGCACTTATCCCCATTGCTTATATTAAAAACATATTCTCCCATAAACCATGCATAATAAGAATTATTGATGTTTTTTCGACTTAATTTTGCAAATAACTATCTTAATTAATCATTTTCGTTTAAAATTAGTCTGTTTGGGTGATATTTTTTCCTATGGAGGTTAAGTAATGGTTTTCAAAAAGAAAGATAAATTTAGTGCATTATTACACAGTATTTCGCTGAATATGAAAGAAGGGGCTCATTATTTCGCTGATTATAAACTTCGTAATGTCAGTGATTTAAAAATCTTTGCGGAAACAATGAAGGAGTATGAAACAAAAGGTGATACTTTTGTTCATGAAGTAATTAAGGAATTAAATAATGCTTTTATTACCCCGATTGAAAGGGAAGACATTCTTCATCTAGCCATGACATTAGATGATGTTATCGATGGAATTGAGCATTGTGCAGCACTTTTCGAAATGTATTCCATTACAGAGGCAGATGATTTTATGTTAAGTTTTGTTGATGCAATCAAAAATTGTGCAGATGAAATCATTCTATCCATTGAGCTGCTATCAAACAAAAAATTACTTGACATTCGTGACCATGCCATAAAAATTAAAGATTATGAATCAAAATGTGATGGAATTTTACGTCAATCGATCAAACATTTATTTTCTGTCGAAAAAGATCCTATTCGCATTATTCAATATAAAGAAATTTACGAAAATCTTGAAGAAATCGCAGATAGTTGCCAAAGTGTCGCCAACACTTTAGAAACGATTATCATGAAAAATGCGTAAGGAGTCTTTATCTTATGGATGCAGTCTTAATCACAACAGTCTTAATTGTCGTCGGAGCTTTAGTTTTTGATTTTATTAATGGATTTCACGACACAGCTAACGCCATTGCTACAGCTGTTTCAACGAAGGCACTAAAGCCTAGGCATGCGATTATATTAGCAGCAACGATGAACTTTGTTGGTGCGATGACATTCACTGGTGTTGCCAAAACGATTACAAAGGATATAGTAGACCCTTTTACACTACAAAATGGTTCATTAGTTATTCTCGCCGCGCTTATTTCAGCGATATTTTGGAATTTAATTACATGGTATTATGGAATTCCAAGCAGCTCCTCACATGCAATTATTGGTTCAATTGCGGGTGCGGCTATTGCAGCAGCTGG
>JAEWDX010000397.1 GCA_023389895.1 Bacillota bacterium | reverse complement strand
TTCACTTGAAACTGGGTTTGCGACTGGATCATCGATAAAGTCTTTATAAGCGATAAAGCTGAAATTATCGCCTTTCTTTCTAGGTACTTGATAAATGCCCTTGTCAACAAATTCTTTAAGTGGAATTCGTCCTTGTTGTGGAGTTCCATCTACACCCCATTCTTTAATATCTGCCGCAGTAATTGTACATAGAGGCTCATAATCAACGCCGTTATCTTTCACTACTGTGCTGCCAGCTAATTGATTAAAATATTGTTGTTTTTCAGAGATTGGGTAAACCTTATCTGGATTCTCACCAAGCTTTTGCAAAAGTTCTTTTGCAATTTGTTGGTCAGATTTTGATTCGTACAAAGGTTCAACAATTTTTGACCAATTAATTAGTATTTCTCTGTTTCCTCCTTTGATTGCCCCTTCTGTTTCCCATTGGGTGGCAACAGGGAGGACGATGTCGGAGTACTTCGCATTTGTTGTTAAAGCGTAAGCATTCGTCACGACAAACTCTACTTTACGGTGAGCTTCAATTCCTCTTGGAATACTACTTCTTGTTTGAAGATGAGCATTATAGTTATGGTAGATGAATTGAATATCTACCTTTCTTTCTCCCTCACCTTTTTGCAAAAACTTACCGTTCAAAATGGCATCCCATATTTCATTTTCATTAATGACATTCGTCACTGGGTTTTCTACTGAAGGGAGTCCACCGCCACCGCCATTTAACAGCATTGGTCCCATGTTGCCCGCATATTCCCAGCAGCTAACACCGGTCATATTTCCAGAGCTACCCATATGGCCTGTCATCATTCCAAGTGTGGAAAATGCCTGTACCCAGCCTTCGCCATGATTAATCCGAGCAGGTGCCCAACCCGTTAATAAGGCTACTCTATCTGTTCCACCGATATCTCGAGCGAGGGAGCGTATCCTGCTAGGTTCAATTCCGCAAATTTCAGAAGCCCATTCAGGTGTTTTCGGCTGGCCATCATATGTTCCTAATAAGTAATCCTTAAAGTTATCCTTCGGCTCTGCACCTTCAGGCATATGATCCTTATCAAAACCAATCGTATACTTATTTAAGAAATCCCATTTCACTAATGGATTTGTGATCGGATCGTCCTCATCAAGAAGTGTGTACATGATTCCTAATGCAAGCGCATCGTCTGTACCTGGGCGAATCGGCACCCAATCAGCATCAAATACGTTTGCAGAATCCGTATAAAGAGGGTCGATTGTGATGAAACGAGCTCCTGCTTTTTTCGCCTGTAAGTAATTGTAAGTAACACTACCCATTGTGCTCCAAGCAGGGTTTGCTCCCCAAAGAACGATTAATTGTGAGTTTCTAAGATCGAGACGGTCATTAATTCCGTTTACATACAAGCCTTCACCAACACCAAGCATGTCATATGTGTAGAGCCATGCACCCCAAGATATTGTTCCTGTACTTGCGGTGTACCCACCTTGTGTTGCCATAGCCTTGCCGATGTCAGCGCCACCAGATACATAGATGGATTCATTTCCATATTTGTTTTTAATTCTTTTTGTCTCTGAAGCAATATGCTCGAGCGCTTCATCCCATGTAATTCGAACCCATTCATCTTGTCCACGTAGCTCTTTCTTTCCTCCACCTGGCTCCCAATGTTTTCTTTTCATCGGATATTTTAGGCGGTCAGCATTAAATACTTGGTGACGTTGGGAACGTCCCCGTAAGCAGCCGCGCTGTTGAGGAAAGTCTGGGCTGTCTTCATGTGTGTCATCCGTTTTTTGGCGAATGACGACACCATCTTGAACAAGCACTTTATTCAGACAGCGGCTGCCGCAGTTATGCCAGCATGCTGCCGTTTTCCAAATACCTTCACCACCTGCTGCTTCTGTTCCAATATTCGTTTCGGCTTTTGCGATGAGACCGCGTCCAACGGGAATTGTCGTTGTAGCCGCAATGGCAGATGACCAACCAATGAATGATCTACGTGACATTTTAAAGTCGCTTATTTTCTTGACTAAATCAAACATTTTTCTTGCCCCCTATTAGAAATTTCTATATTCATTAGTTCTTTGAGAACTATTGAATCCATAAGTAAATAATGATGAAGGAGCTTTGCTAAGCCTTGATAGAATTGGGTATTTGCTTCCTTCATAACAGCTTTGCTAAAATCTTGTGAAAAATTGAGCAAGTGTTCTTTTAAAAATGCTTGCTGCTCCTTGATTAAATGTTTCAAGCGAATAATATTTTTATCTGCCCCAGCTTCAATTTCTTGAATACAAAGCTCATTTAGATTAAAGATGAAATCAAGCTCTAAGCCGATATGATCATCTGCCTCAATATTGAAATCAGCGACGACCATTCCGTATTTTTCGTAATATTTTCGCACATTCATCGTTGTTCCTTGAAATAAAAGCTTATCTTTTCTAACATAAGACGATTCCCAAGGCGGAGCAGGGAGTGTAAAGGGACCGATAAACATTCTTGTATAATCCCAATGTAATTCGTCGTAGTGACGCTCAATATTCACAACATCATGTGAATTCAAGTAAGCCTTAATTTCCTGAATTCCTTCCAGTAATTCAGGAGAATCCTCCTTAAAAGGGAAGAAATCGATCATATTTTTCTGAACAAAATGCTTGATATATTCCTTTTCTGGTTCCTCGATAAAAAACCTTCGTAAAATATCGTACGCATATTGTCTTGCATAAAAGACATGACTTATATCCGATAACATCATCTTAGTTCCCTCCTTTAATTAACGAACATCCTCAAGCCGGAATAACGCAGGTGTCGTCCAGTCAACACTTACTTCTTTAATAATTCTTTCATCGTCTTCAAATTCGACAATACAGGAAACAATGGCAATTTCGACTTTTGCAGCTAATAAATATTGAATTGCTTCGATTGAAAATTGGATGAAATCATATTGTTGATTTATTTTATAAGGAATCCGATTTTTTTCGAGAATGCCAATAGCCTTTTTCATGTCCTTGCCAAAAATCTTAGCTGTTTTAAAGTAGTAGTCTCTATCCGAAAAAGAGTATGTTGGTTCAAGCTGTTGGTCATAGTTTTGTTGATACACCTGACCAGTGAATTTGTTTTCTAATGAACAGTAATGAACACCAATTTTAAGCTGTTGCTCAGTTGCGAATTTTAATAATTCTAAGCAATGCTCTTCACTTTTGGCGATAGCTAATCCGCCAGCATACCAATAGTTGTAATACATTTCATACGGAGGATTTTTCAGTGAAAATCCGCGATCAATAAATGGTTGAGGATTTTTTAATGGAAAACAGAATTCTAATAAGTTGATTCCGAAAATGCCGATTTCATCGAGCTTTAGCAGGAGCTTTTTCATTTCTGCTAATGTTCCAGGGATGACAGGCATCTCGACTAGAACTTGAGGAATATACTCTTTCGCCATTTCAATTTTCCCTAAAATATGTTTAATCTTCTGAGGAGAATCCTCCATTTTAATACTGAAGCGTATTTCCTTTAAAGAAACTTCCTTTAATTGCCGAAGAATGTCTTCTGTTAACAAATCACCTGCAGTATACATGCGAGTGTGTGATTCAGGTGTTTTTGTATTTGCAAATTGAAAGAATTGAATCGCTTCCTCTGGAAATAAGAGTGGCTCACCACCAGTTAGAGCAATGTGCTTAAGGCGGTAGCCATTTTCAATTAATGAAGCTAATTCTTCCGTTGCCTCTCTTTGATGAGTTAAAAAGTGTGTAAAGCTATCTTCATTTTCGTTAAAGCAGAAGTAACAATTTCGATGACATTTCATTGAAAGAAAGGTTGTATAGCTTTCTGCTCCTGTTTGGCATGCTTCACATGCACTGGAAATATTATTTAGATAGAGGCTTTTATTGTTATTGCGAAAACGAACTCCACTTTCCTTTAGATTTTCTAGCCATTTCGTTTTTTCATCATTGATTTGTGGGAGCTCAAGTGGTAATCCAAATGCTTCTATGTTTACGATTGTGTTGCTCTCGATTTGTGTAAATAGCTGAGCATATCGTAAAAACGATTGATTTTTAATGACATAAAGGCTGTCCTTTGTGATTTTCTTTAACATTTCCTCACTTCCTTAACAAAATAATGGATATAGACCTTTTGATGGCAAAGAAATATTAAATGACTGAAAAAGTTGGTTAGTTTGTGATATGATTCACATAATCCTTCTATCTTTATTATAGATAAACGATTTTATTGATGATATATAACGGATGCACAAAAATGAATCTCATTTTTTGTACGTTGCAACAATGAGATTTTACGGACCTGTGACATCCATTGAACGTAGTAGGTGCATAATATAATATGTAAGTAGAAGGTGTTTTACTGTAAGTGAGGAAAGGAATTGAGATCAGTGGAAAAGAACTTCATAGTCCCAGAATATTTGCAGCAATTGCTTACAGGATTGGAAAACGGTTTGCAAGGAATTTGTAATCAGTTTTCTGATTTATTATCTTTTCCCATTAGCGTGATTGATCCACTGTATAATCAACTTGCTTCTACCGAAGTAGAGCACAGTATGATCGTTGAACATATCGATAATTTAGAAAGTGAGATCGTTATAGGCTCATCTAATATTTATAAATGTCAGCTCTCATTTGCCAATAACTCAAAATCAGGCATTTGTTCAGCCATCTTATCTGATGGGAGATTAAGAGGTTATTTAATAATCGCTTGCGGAGAAATAGCTTCTGAAGAGCTTGAGCGATTGAACCCAATTGTTACTTATGCTACTTCATTATGTTCTTTAGAAATTCAAAAGAAATATTTGCTTAAACAGGAGAGACAGCATTTCAAAGAAGCCTTTATTTATGATTTGCTCTATGGAAATATTAAGCAGAGGAACGAGATCATCTCTTATGGACAAATCTGGGGCTGGGACTTTATTCAATCACATGTTGTCATTGTCTTTTCTTTGAGGGATTTTGAATATTATTCCGAAGACCAGCATTTGTTAGAACTTTTATTTTATACAATTGAAAAATCACTCATTGAGAGGAATTTAAAACCAATTGTAATTAAAAAACGTGGAGAAGTAATTGTGATTTTCCCGTTACAAGAGAGTGAAAGAGTTAAGAAGTTTGAAGAAGTGGACTTTTTTGTTTCGCTCGTAATAAATCAGCTAAAGAAGACGAATATCCATGGAAGGATTGTTACTGGAGTGGGTGGGGAATGTACAGATCCTGTCATGCTTTTTCGCAGTTATCAAGAATCAAAGGTGGCCTTTGAACTTGGGCTATTATTAAATAATTCTACTCCTTACTTTAATGACTTAGGGATTGAGAGGATTTTATATAAACATGATCTTCAGGATTTAAAAGAATTTTATTTTCACATCCTTGGGGAGATAGAAGAGTATGATCGCATCCATGGTGGGGAACTGATGAATACGCTAGAAATCTTTTCTGTTCATCAATATGATTTATCGAGGACGGCTGATGCAATGTACTTACATCGAAATACATTGCGCTATCGCTTTAAGAAAATTGAAGAGATTTTGGATAAAAAGCTAGATGATATGAATGTGAGATTAGATATTACTGCCGCTTTAAAGATAAAACAACTTAGGAAATTTTAAAGAAATATAAAATGTAGGTGTTGATGATGGAAATCTATCGAAATGCTTGTCCCAGAAATTGCTTCGCATCATGTAGCATGTTGTCATACGTGGATAATGGGAAAATCATTAAGGTTTCTGGAGATCCGAAGCATGGATTTAATCAAGGGCGTTTATGTGCTAAAGGCTATGCATTTACCCAATATGTATACAATCCGTATCGTTTAAAGTATCCAATTAAACAAACTCCGAGAGGATCAGGTAATTGGAAAACTATTTCATGGGATGAGGCATACTCAATTATCACTGATAAAATATTGGAATTAAATAAAAGATATGGCTCTAATCTTGCCTGTGGTTATAATAAATTTTCTGGAAATCTTGGACTCCTGCATTATGCGGTTGAAGGAATGTTTAATAGTATTGGTCCTCATACAAAACCAGTTGGTAATCCTTGCTTAATGTCAGGTGATCAAGCATTAAAAAGTTCGTTTGGACAAGCCGTTAGTTTGATGCCGGAAAAAATGGCCAACGCTAATTTAATCGTTATTTGGGGAGCTAATCCTGCGGTTACAAATGTTCATCAAATGAAATTTATTTTTCAGGCAAGGAAAAAAGGAGCAAAGCTTGTTGTGATTGATCCTGTTTTTACACAAAGTGCGGCTAAGGCAGATTATTATATTCAAATTAATCCGGGTACAGATGGTTTGCTTGCGCTAGCGGTTGCTAAGATTTTAATTGATTCATCTTTATATGATGATGAATTTATTAAAAATCAAACAAAAAATTGGCCTAGTTTTCTTCATTATGTAAACACTGAAGTAGATTTAGATGAAGTCTGTCTGAAAACAGGGGTCTCTCTTCAAGTCATTGCAGAGCTTGCAAATTTATATTCCTACACGAAACCATGTGCTACATGGATAGGTTTTGGGATTCAGCGAAATAAAAATGGCGGGAATAATATAAGTGCAATCAATTCATTAGCCGCATTGGCGGGAACACTTCAACAAGGCAAAGGTGGGGTGTATTATGCACATAATGGCATAGATGATTTTCCTGTTAACTTATTAAACCACAAGGGCCCTACCCATCCTACAATTAAATCTAATCGGCAAATTGATATTAATCAATTTGCCGAGCATGCAATGAATCTATCAAAACCTCCACTTAAATTCTTGTGGATTGCTTCAAGGAATCCGCTGTCACAGGATCAGAACATGAAAACATGGGAATTACTTTTTCAAAAGCTTGAATTAATTGTAACGGTCGATTTGTTTATGACGAAAACAGCGGAGTTATCAGATATTGTTTTGCCTGCAACAACTCAATTTGAAGAAACGGACTTAAATATTAGCTATTGGCATCACTGGGTGTCATTAAACGAAAAAGCAATTTCACCTTATTATGAAGCAAAAAGTGATTTGCAAATCGCGAGAGAGCTAATGAAAAGGTTAAATGATCGTTCGCCTAATTTTTCTAATTTTCCTTATGAATTGGAACCAGTTGATTGGATTGAGGGTGAATTAACACCTAAAGTAAAGGAGCTTTATTCTTTAGAAAGTTATAAACAGCTTCGTGATGGGCCACATTTACGAAGTAAGGAGAAGAGTGGCCATTGTTTAGATGTCGTGAATGTCAAACTTGCTTTTCCTAAAAATATGGCTTCCCGTTTTGATGAAGGGAATAGAAGGATAAAGGATGAGGATGAATGTAATTATCCTTTAAAGCTAATTACACCCCAATCATTGCTAAGAATTCATTCACAATATGAAGCGTTAACCTGGCTTTCGTCAGATAAGGATGAGGCAATTGTGGAGATGTCAGAATATATAGCTTCGAAATACGCAATTTCAGAAGGGGATAAAGTGCAAATTTTTAATCAAAATGGTGAAGTGGTCGCAAAAGCGAAAATAAATCTTTATCTCCCAAAAAAAGTTATTATCGTGAATCAAGTGGGGAGAAATCCAATTAATCAAGTAATTGTTCATGATGAACGTATGGAGAATGGGAAGTCTAGTACTAATTTTTACGATAGTAATGTTAATATTCGGAAGTGGTGTGACTGATATGGTTAAACAGATGGGATTTGTTTTTAATGTCGATCTTTGCATAGGCTGTAAAGCATGCGAAATAGCCTGTAGAAATGAAAATCAAACCACTGTTAGATGGCGGAGAGTATCCCATTTAACTGATGAAACGTTCCTGTCTATCTCTTGTAATCATTGCAGCAGTCCAGAATGTTTTCGGGTTTGCCCGGAAAATGCTTTTACAAAAAGGGGAGATGGGATTGTTCAAATTCATTCTAGTCTCTGTACAGGCTGTGGTTTATGTATAGCGGCATGCCCTTTCGATGTACCACAGTTCGATCCTGAACTTCACAAAGTAAGTAAATGCCAAATGTGTTACCCTCGCCAGGACAAAGGCCTGCTGCCTGCTTGTGTAGAAGCTTGTTCAACTGGGGCGCTAAATATTAAAAATTTAAATGATTTCTTTAGTGATGATATTGTTGAAACGATACCGGGTTTTCCAGACATTCGCTTAACAGAGCCTTCGATTGTTTTTTATCCTGCAAAAAATAGACAAAGATATTTTTTGCAGGAAAAATAAAGGATGAGTCCGGTTTTTGAAAGAAGGAGCGTCCACTATTGGATAGCCCCTTTTCCGTATTTTTTTTTATATAGCTGCTTCGCTTTTTCCGTATTGGCAAAATGCTGCTTTACAAATGAAGGGAGGACTTCAATTCCCTTTTCATAAATGAGACGAGCAGCATTTTCATCGACTTTATGGCCAGCCCCTTTTGTAATCGTGAAGCCAGCTTCCTTACTTAAATGGTCAAAATG
Source organism: Bacillota bacterium (assembly GCA_023389895.1). Lineage (GTDB taxonomy): Bacteria > Bacillota > Bacilli > Bacillales > Cytobacillaceae > Cytobacillus. The sequence continues at coordinate 614 of JAEWDX010000397.1, read as the reverse complement.
CTGCACGAAAGCATACCGAGCGAGAATGGAAGCTGCTGCGACAGCAAGATGAATCCCTTCAGCCTTTGTGCTGAAAAGTACATTATCCCGATGAATGGTTACCTCGTTCTTCAAATGCTGATAATAAGTTTCCTTTTTTGTAAATTCATCAATTAAAATGGCATCAGGTGCTTCAGGGGCAATTTTATTCAATACATGTCCAATTGCTTTATTATGAAGCAATGCTTTCATTTTTCCTTGTGACATCCCTGACTTTTGCAATTTATTATATTTTTCATTATGCAAAGTTAATAAACTGTAAGGAATGATGTCTTTTATTTGTTTTGCTATTTGAACAATTCTTTCGTCATTTAAATTTTTAGAATCTTGAACACCGAGCTCTTTTAGCAGCGGAATTTGTTCCTTTTTCACATAAGCGGCGACAACGGTAATCGGTCCGAAATAATCTCCTGTGCCAACTTCATCTGAGCCGATCACTGATAAGGAGCTAATGTTTTTTGGGAGATGGGCATCTCCTTTTTTCTTAGGTTGGGGAATGGATAAATTATTATTCCACCGTTCAGCCTCCTCCTGACAACCACTTCCTTGAAAAAGAACTTTACCAGATTTATAGG
>JAEWDX010000158.1 GCA_023389895.1 Bacillota bacterium | reverse complement strand
GGATATGCTTATTCTCTTGCTTTAAGATTGTTTGCAGAGCTTCAATATCGTTTCTGATGATAATATCGGTTTTCCCGACAGCAACATTGATTAAACCTTCTTGATGCTCAATAAGCTTCTCTAAACTTCGAATCATTTTTTCAAGAGGCATTCGGTTCCCTCCTAAATCTCATTATTCCAAAATGAGTACATTTTCTCTGCGATCTGTTTTGGCTCGATTTTATACTCACCTGAATCCACTTTATTCTTTAGATCCTCAACAATTTTTTGGCGTTCTAACTCAATAGGATTGCCCTTTTGCAATTCCAAAGCCGCTGTTGAAATTTCAAGTTTATCACGCTTGCTGGCTTTTGTTGCGCCTTCCATTTTCTCCATTTGTTTATTATATGGATTTAAATTGACGTGTCCGACATGATTAATTTTCATCTCTATTCACCCCTTTTAACCTCAAGTAGCTTTCAAATTCTTATTCTATAGTAGATGTATACAAGGTTGTTTATTATGAAATAGAACTATTTTATTTATCATCTTGAGAAAAACTACTTTATTTAGCAATTGTATAGTTCGTAAAAATACATTTGCTCTCAGTTAGTATTTGTATTTTATATCGGCTAAACAGTGGATTTGTTGAAGGGTTTTTCATATTTATTTTGATCGTAGGAATTTTTATGAACTAATGTTCCGTTTTAAAAATGGGGGCTCTAATTGCTATTCGCGCAACTTTTCTTCGGAGCAAGTCAAAATGTTGCACGTACATGCGGTTTTCGTGTTACTTTTTCCCTTTCCTTCTGAAAAAGTTGCTGCTTTATCTCCTATTGGTGCAACTTTCTTGCCATTCCAATAAAAAAGATGCACCATTTATAGCTTATTAGTGCAACTTTTCTTCGGATCCATCCTTATGATCGTTTTTCATGTGTAGATATTGATAAGCAGCCCTTTAATTTCGCCAACCATGCTTAAAATATCCATCGACTTTTTTTCTTTATCAAGAACGGTATTTGTTAAGTCGATTAATTTCTTGTCAACTTCTTTGACAATTTTATAGATTTTTGTTCGCCCGCGGCGATTAAATCCACGCTGTTCTTCGAGCTGTAAACCGTTTTGTACCGCTTCCTCCATAAAGCTCTTAATCATTTTTTTATATTTACGAAGCTGGTCGACAGTGCGATTTTCAGCAAGAACCTTGCCCTGCTCTTCGATTTCCTGCACCATTTTCGTCATCTTATCATAAACGGTTTGCTGTCGGTTTTTCGACATCACCTCTTGAAAGGTAACGCTCTCAGTCGGAACATTGTTTTTCCCTTGGACTTTAGTTACATCGATCTTACCTACTTTTTGGACTTCCATTCACTAGCCGCCCCTTTTTTAAACTTTGTTAAGTTAATATTAGCATAATAAATATACATGCCTCTAAAAAAAATTTTAGAAATGAACTTGATAGATTTTAACAAAGAAGGCAAGCCCTAAAGTAGTAGGACTTGCCTCTTATCATCAAATATGCAAAGGCAAATTGAAATCAGCCTTGAAGTAATTGAAGAACACCTTGTGGCAATTGATTTGCTTGTGCAAGCATCGCTTGAGCTGCTTGGTTAAGAATATTGTTCTTCGTGAACTCAGTCATTTCAAGCGCCATATCTGCATCACGGATACGAGATTCTGCGGAACTTAAGTTTTCGTGAGTTACTTGTAGGTTGTTGATTGTGTGTTCTAGGCGGTTTTGTGTTGCTCCTAGTTTTGCACGTGTAGACGAAATATCATTGATCGCCTTACCCAATTTAAAAATTGCCATATTCGCTGATTCATGACTTAATACATCAATTTCATCAATACCAAGCTTAACAGTGCTTAACTGTGGTACATCAATCATGACGTTTTGATTTGTGTTCGCACCAATTTGGAATGCCAATGCTTTGTTTGTTAAATCAAATTGAGACGTTCCTTCTTTAATATTTGCCCCAAATTCCATTTCAAGTCCGCCATGTGTAAGCTTACCATTTGACGTAGTAAGTTCTTTCGGGAAAGTAATCGGTGTTGTAGTTCCATCTTCTGAAACCATTGAAACAGAAACCTCAACTTTTGCTTCAATTTGAACTTTTGCTGTTCCAGCTTGGGTAATTTTACTTGTGTCAATAATAACTGACTTACCACTCTCAGTTCCTATTGTTTGTTTTCCTCCATTTGGGTCTCCAATTAGTGACGCTAATTTACCGATAGAGAATCCATCTGGACCAAATACTTCAATTGTTGCACTCGGTCTTCCATTACTATCTAATTGTTGTCCAGTTACAACAATTGTATATTCTCCAAAACCAAGTTGACTTTCTGTGTCCGTTACATTAACTGTAGTCGTTCCATCAGCAATTTTTGTTGCATCCAAGTCAATTTTAAATCCATCGACATCTACAGTTTTTAAAGTGTTATTAGTAAATGTAACTGGTTCTGGAGTTCCACCGTTAATACTAACATTAGCTGTAGTTTCAACATTGAATGTTATCGTACCATTTTCAGTAATCTTAGTATGATCTTCTATTTTAATCCCATTACCAAAATCAACGGCTTTATCTAACTCATAATCTGTTAAAGTTATAACCTTACCATCAGGATCAGTTAATTTAAAAGTCGCTTTATCTGGAGTTCCCGAAGCATAGCCCTCAACTTCAATTTTATAATCCCCGGGTACTAATACATTTTTGTCAAAGGTAAAATCGCCCTCGGCTAAACTAGAAGAAGCATTAAAATTTTTCACTTCTGTCTCTTTATCTGTAATTTTCACTGTATAAGAACCTGCATCAGCTGTACTAGTCGTAACTTTTGAAACTCCCGCTCCATTTTTAGTGGAATCAACTTTTGCATCTTTAACAATCAAAGGAATTTCAATTACATCTCTATCACTTACACCTGCACCAGGTTGATTTAATTTATTAACGATTTCTGGAGTTCCCTCAATTCCAATTTGGTAACGACCTGTTGCCATAGAAGGATCCGTTACAATAGGTACGTTTTTAATGTTTGTCTTTCCCATTTCTCCAGCAATATACTGTGTATCAACAGCACTTGAACCATCGAGTAACTTACGAGTGTTGAATTCTGTTTTTGCAGCGATGCTGTCGATTTCTTTTCTTAACTCGTCAATTTCTAGTTGAATCGCAGTTCGGTCTGATGTTGTATTTGTATCATTCGCAGCTTGAACTGCAAGTTCACGCATCCGTTGAAGCATGGAATGTACTTCTGTCATCGCACCTTCTGCTGTTTGCATCAGTGAAATTCCGTCAAGTGAGTTTCTTTCTGCTTGCTTTAAACCACGGATTTGTGAACGCATTTTTTCGGAGATAGCTAGTCCAGCCGCATCATCTGCTGCACGGTTAATACGCATACCTGAAGATAATCTTTCTAAGTTTTTGGATGTAGCAGATTGGTTTTGATAAAGGTTACGGTAAGCATTTAGGGCTTGAATATTATTATTAATTCTCATTTTCTTACTCCTTTAAAGTTTATTTTCTATTTTATATTAATTTAGTTATCTTCCATTAAGACGTTTTTTTCATAGGCTAGTGCTTTACTTCTTAAACCTGCTGCTGGAGCTATTGGCTTGTCCTTCATCGCTTTGTGCCAGGCAGCTGATATTTCTTCAAGTGTTTGGAGAACTTCTTTAATGATTGTGACATCTTTCGTTAGGTTTGCCTCAACAATTTTATCAGCCATATAGTTATAAAGCATGTCGAGCTGATCAGCGATGATCCCAGCTTCATAATTTAGTCCTGCTCCTAGGCGATGGAGAATGTCATTTACTTTCTGTAGCTTCTTGTTAGCAAGCAGATAATCTTTATTGTCAATATCTTCGATAGCTTCCTCTAAGTTTGTTAGACAGGCCTCATAAAGTAGCGCTGTTAGTTCTTGAGGTGATTTCTGATGGATGGCTGACTCTGTGAAAATACCAGTCACGTATTTGCACCTCCAAATTGGTTATCTGTTACTTTTATCGGTTTAAAATTTTAAGTGTTTAATAGTTTTTTTCCATTTCTTCAATTAGAATTAGAATTTCTGCCATAACGGAGTAGAGCTGAGGGGGAATATTGTCCCCCAAATCCATGTCTAAAAGGTTTGCGACAAGGGAAGAGTCCTCCTGCATATGGATATTATTTTTTTGGGCGAGTTCAATAATTTGTTGGGCGACCTGCCCTTTTCCTTGTGCGACAACAATGGGGGCCTTGCCAGCTTCGTCATCATATTTAATGACGGCAGCTGACGGTCCATTGATTTCTTTACGTTTTTTCTGATTATAAAAATTGCTAACTCTCATATTTTGAAGTCCATCCCCTTCTCGGTGAAGACTGGTCGAATTGGTTTTACTTCATTTTCTTGTTTTTCAATAGTTGGTGCGGTCTTGCTTGGGACTGCATTCATTCTTGTAAACTGAATGCTATTCACGTTGTAGCCAACCTCCTGAAGTTTTTCCTTCGTTAATGCAGCAAGTGGCTCCATTCTTTCTTTAAAGCGTGGCATGTCATTTTTAATCGTAACGGATAGGTTCCGATCGGTTGAGTTTAAAAGAATACCGACATCCCCTAATTTTCTTGTTTCTAATAAAAAGTAGAGATTACAGTTTTCCCAATCAACTTGCTGACCTTCGTTTTTCGAATTGACAAAAACTTGCAGGTTCTCTGGCTTTCCGCCTAGAAGCATTGGCAGATTGAAGAACATGCTTTGCAGTGTTCCGCTC
>JAEWDX010000395.1 GCA_023389895.1 Bacillota bacterium | reverse complement strand
GGCCAAGATATTCCGAAATTGCAACTGAACGATGCTGCCCCCCCGTACAGCCAATTGCGACGACAAGCTGAGCCTTTCCTTCCCTCTTATAATGAGGAAGCATGAAGCTTAGCAACTCTGTTACCTTTTCAAGAAATTTACTTGTTTCTGACCATTTCAGCACATAATTGGAAACTTCCTCATCCAACCCCGTTTTGGGTCGCATATGATCGATATAATGTGGATTTGGTAAAAATCGCACATCAAATACGAGATCTGCATCGATCGGAAGCCCATTTTTAAAGCCAAAGGACATAATATTCACCGTAAAAATGGTTGTTTTATTTAAAGAAAATTCCATTTGGATTTTTTCTCTCAGCTCACGCGGCTTTAAATGAGTCGTGTTGAAAATAAGCTGAGCCCGCCCTTTTAACTCCTCCAACAGCTCCCGTTCTAATTTAATTCCTTCTAATGGTAAGCCTGATGGTGCGAGCGGATGAAATCTTCTCGTTTCCTTATATCGTCTAACTAAAGTTGCATCATCTGCATCAAGGAAAAGAATTTGCGGTGTCACCCAAGAGGTATCTGAAAGATCGTCAAGGGCAATGAATAGGTGTTCAAAAAACTCCCGGCCGCGTAAATCCATTACTAAGGCGACCTTATTCATTTTATTCCCCGCATCCTTCATTAATTCTAGTAGTTTCGGCAATAGAGTAGGAGGCAAATTATCGACACAGAAGAAACCGAGATCTTCGAAGCTTTGGATGGCAACTGTCTTCCCTGCTCCTGACATTCCTGTAATTATAACTATTTGCGTTTCAGTTGTGGCGCCCTTACTCATGTTTTCTTCCCCCTGTTTTATTCAGTTTTTGGAATGGAGAATCTATATTTAGAATTTCAATCGTTTAGCTCGGATCTAATCGATAGCTAATCAATTCAAAGTTCGGAGTATAAGTAAACGTTCCATAAATAATACCTTTTCCATGAAGCATATAATCTAAAATATGATAATCTCCTGCTGCCATTGGCAAACTTTTTATATTTTCAGATGAATGCCAGTGAATCTTCCCTTCCTCTGACTCATCCAAGTTTAATCCATCTGCTTCCGTCGCAAAAAAAGTGAACATCATCCATTCTGAAACAACACGGTCTCCTTCCTTCATGATAAAGGTAAAAATCCCTTTAATCATCGGATTCCGCAGATAAATCCCCGTTTCTTCTCTGAACTCACGAATGCAAGAATCCCTAACCGATTCACCTGGCTCCATTTTCCCACCTGGAGCAACCCACCAGCCTCGGCTCGGCTTTTGCAAAAGTAATACTTGATTATCTTTTTGTAATACACAGTTAGTGACTCGCTGCAACTTCGTCCACCTCTTTTTTCTCACATACATGAAGCTTTTTGTCAGAAGCACATGATACTTTATTATACTACTTTTACTATACGGTCACAACGAATTGAAGGTTTCACTCTTCAGGTTAAAAAAACAAAAGAATGCTTTTTTGAGCATTAAAAGATCACATTTAACATCTCCGATAAAACGAGTTTTCCTAACTTAAAAAGATCGCTTCCCCCTACTTCTTGAAGCGGCGATCTTACAACCTGTTAATGCGCACGAACAAAAGCGCAAGCGCCTTCGGAACAATCAAAAAGCGGATTGTTCCTGCGATGATTATCCGTGGAAGCTTTCCTTTGTGCTCTCCCCCGACAAGCACAAGACGAGCCTCTTGAAAAGGTGCTCTTTACCTTTCTGAGAGGATTGGCTTGTGACCTCGAGGTCGACAATAACGCGACGTCCTATCGCATTGTCGACACTAATACTTCCTGTACATCGGGGGTAGGCGCTGAAGCCAAACGTAGATACACATCATAAAAAAGTTATCCACAAGTCGCGATTTTTTAATTTCCTAAACAATAAAAAAAGCGCAGTTATCCTGCGCCAACAAAAATATATCTTTAAAAGGGGGTCAATTTCATTCTCTATCATACCCCAAATTTGTTTCATGACTGTTACAAGAAAATTAAATCGCAATAACTTTTTGTAAAGAAATACTTGGAAGATTTCTAAGCATTGTTTCAAACAAACCTTGCTCGACACTCTTAACCAACTAACGTCCAATTTACGCTTTCGTTTTTAAGCTTTCTTTTAATTCTTCAATATAATGTTGAGCGCTTTGAGCCGCAATACTTCCGTCACCAGTTGCTGTAACAACTTGACGAAGAAGCTTTTCACGAATATCTCCAGCCGCAAATATGCCTGGCACTTTCGTCTCCATCTTCTCATTTGTCACAATATAACCATTTTCATTCGTAATCCCTAAGTTTGCAAACGGTTTTGAAAGTGGGATCATCCCGACATAAACGAAGACGCCATCTGCATGGAACTCTCGCTCTTCACCTGTTTTTGTCGAAACGAGTGTAACACTTCCAACCTTGCCATCCTTATCGTTCACTTCTTTTATCGTATGACTCCAAATAAAGTCAATCTTTTCGTTATCAAAAGCACGTTTCTGTAAGATTGCTTGTGCACGAAGCTCATCCCGACGATGAACAATCGTTACTTTGGATGCAAAGCGTGTTAAATAAACGCCTTCTTCAACAGCGGAATCGCCTCCACCAATTACGACAAGCTCTCTATTTTTAAAGAAAGCACCATCACAAACAGCACAATAAGAAACACCGCGTCCTCCAAGTTCTTTTTCTCCAGGGACACCAAGCTTGCGGTATTCAGCACCAGTCGCAATAATAATCGCACGCCCTTTATATTGTTTAGAACCTGCTTCAACGATCTTATAATCCTCGCCATCAATAACTTCCTTTATATCACCATACGCATACTCAGCCCCAAATTTCTTAGCATGCTCAAACATTTTTGTTGATAAATCTGGTCCGAGAATCGTTTCAAAGCCAGGATAATTTTCGATTTCTTCTGTGTTTGCCATTTGACCGCCTGGAATACCGCGCTCAATCATTAATGTTGATAAATTTGCTCGAGATGTATATACAGCAGCAGTCATACCTGCTGGTCCGGCACCGACAATAATAACGTCATAAATTTTCTCTTCAGTCACGTTCCTTCACTCCTCTAATAAAAAGTGGTTGGCTTTAGTATAACCTTCCTAATGTTATCCTATAAAAACAAAGCCCTTTCGTCCAAATATCTGCTCATTCCGCATCAGTTCAACTTAAACGAATGGGATCCAGAAAATCAAACAAAAATAACCTGTAAAATTCAAATGGAACAAAATAGGAAATTAAACAAATTCATTTACGAACTTAATATATTTACTTAAAGTGGAGGATGAGATACCGTAATCATTAGCGATTTTTTGCTGAGAACATTTCTCTTCTCGTAATTTCAACCATACATATTCAACAGCTGCCGCCCAAGCTCTGTCATTTTTAAAAGACAATTGTTGATTTACAGCCTCAATATAAATGGTAAACCACATGAGAAATAGACTTGCTTCGACAGTACCAATGGGATGATATTTTTCATAAAACAGCTCTGCTATTTGCTGCATCGCTGAAATATTCGATTCAGTTGAATGTTCGTCTGAGCGAATATATGATAAATATTCCCGCTCCAAATGAGAAAACCTTTGATTATCATTTATTTCCTTTGAAGTGAAAATTTTTTCTTTTTTCATCGATTTTGATGTTAAAAACAACGCGAAAAGACGTTCTTCGATATAATCGCTATCCAGTTTCTTTAGAATCGATGAATCGTGATTTTCGAAGCCATCATATGTTACCTTTTCATCATTCCAAGGCTCATAGCCTGCCTTCTCAGGATTTAATTGGATCGCCTTTTCCCATGCAGATTGCGCAATCTGTTCCCTATCAGTAAAATAGGCGGAATAAGACAGCCAATAATAAAAAGCGCCATCTCCTTGAAAGCCCTTCTTCTCAAGCTTTCGCAGCCATATATAGGCCGCTTCATATTCGCCAATAAGCGCAAAAGTTGCCCCAAGCTTGAATTGATGTTCAAATGATAACGGATTGATTTTTTTCAAAATCTCCTTTAGGACAGTCACTTCTTTAATATTATGCTCATAAAAAGCAAACACAAGCTTATTACAAAGCGCATGAAGATTTCCCGGATTTTCTGTGAAAACCTTGTCTAATATTTCAGCCGATTTTTGTGTGTCACCTAAATAAAAATAAGCAAGGGCTAAATTATTGTAGGCCGACCAATATTCAGGGTAATCTTCAATAACCGAATGGAGAATTTCCACTGCTTTTGGAAAATGACCAGATTCAAGCAACTCTCTTGCCTGCTCCTGCTTCATGATCAGATCTTCATCATCATATAGATCAAGATCATTATCCATATCTTCCGCTTCCAACGTCAGCACTTCAAGCAAGTCCAACGCGTCATCGGCAAATTCCCCATCCTCTTCATAATCGAGGTACAGATTGGCATGACGATACGCGTCTTTAAAAAAGCCTAAATGGGCATAGTTATTCGCAAGAAAATAATGGCATTCCACCATATCTTCATCAAGTTCATCAAGAATTTTATGCAATAATTCGTTCGCATAGCGATAGTCGCCTGTCTCAGAACAAATAACCGCCAATTGGCAAACAATCATCGGTTCTTCTGGCTCCAGCTGTATCGCACGCTGTAAATATTTCTTTGCTTTATATAAATCTCGTTTATGATAAGCCTTTAATCCTTTAGTAAAATAATATTCACCCGTTGGATTAAAAGATAGTACTTTTCCCTTTGTTTGTCTCACCTTTGAGTCTTTGCTCATAAAATCATCCACCATTCTTATTTACCCAAAGTAGTATATCATATGAATAAGCTTCTGGAGAAGAGATAGGGAAAAGCAAATTCATGAATGCTTTTTAAAGAGGAACAGGAGGAAGGATATTTTTTCGGAATCAAGCAATCCTAAACGATTAAGAATAAACTTACTCATCCATGGAAAAGTGCGATTGTAATGATTCACACACGCTTTCCGAGCGGATAATACCGCCTGCCACTATTTACTCCAGTATGTGGTAATTTCATTGAAAGTAGCAACTTTCCTCAATTATCTAGCACTTTCCGAATCCAGCAAAAAAATCGGCCTTTATTCAGCCGATTTTTCATGTCTCTTATCCAATACATGTAAAATTTCTGTGAAAGGCAGCTTCTGCTCCCGTAATAATACAAATAAATGGTAAATCAAATCGGCAGCTTCCCACTTTAACTCTTCCTTATCACGATTTTTAGCGGCAATAATGACTTCGGCAGCTTCTTCACCGACTTTTTTCAAAATCTTATCAATGCCTTCTTCGAATAAGTAAGTCGTATAAGCTCCTTCGGGTCGGAGCAGCTCGCGTTCTTCAATAATTTTCTCCAATTGGAGTAGAATTTGCAGGTTAGGGACAGCTTCATAATTATAAAAATTCCCGGCATTCACGTTTTCAGAAAAACAGCTGACATCCCCTTTATGGCATGCTGGTCCGGCAGGTTCAACGAGAACAACAATCGCATCGCAATCACAATCCAGCTTCATTTCAACGATTTTCTGTCTGTTTCCACTAGTTTCCCCTTTATGCCAAAGCTCCTGTCTTGAACGACTGAAAAACCACGTCTCTCCCGTTTCAAGCGATTTTTCAACGGATTCTCTGTTCATATAAGCTAGTGTAAGCACTTCCTTTGTCGCGACATCCTGAACAATCGCTGGGATGAGACCTTTTTCATCAAAATTTAAGTTGGCTATGTTCATCGGACGGGTACCCCTCTTTCTTGCAAATACGTTTTTACTTCTACTATTGACGTTTCTTTATAGTGAAAAATTGAGGCTGCTAGGGCAGCATCTGCTTTTCCTTCGATAAAAACCTCGGCGAAATGCTCTGTATTCCCAGCCCCTCCTGAAGCAATAACTGGAATTGAAACAGCTTCACTAACTGCCTTCGTTAAGGAAAGATGAAAGCCATTTTTCTCTCCATCTGAATCCATGCTCGTTAATAAAATTTCACCTGCACCTAGCTCCGTCACTTTTTGGGCCCAATCAATCACTTCCCAATCCGTCGGTATTCTCCCACCACGTGTGTACACACGCCAAGAGCCTAGTGCAGCATCATATTTTGCATCAATCGCAGCAACGATGCATTGTGATCCGAAAAATTTCGCCCCTTCTGTAATCAAGCTTGGCTCGTTAACAGCGGCTGTATTTACTGACACTTTATCCGCACCCGCTCGTAAAATTCGTTTCATATCCTCTAATGAATGGATGCCACCACCGACTGTAAAAGGAATCGCTAATTCAGATGCGACTGCTTTCACAACATCAACCATTGTTTGTCTACCTTCGACTGAAGCAGAAATGTCTAAGAATACAAGCTCATCCGCACCTTGTTCATCATAAAAGCGAGCTAACTCTACAGGATCCCCCGCATCTCGAAGCCCGAGAAATTGAATTCCTTTTACAACCCGTCCATCTTTAACATCTAAGCAGGGAATAATTCGTTTTGTTAACATGTTGGCTTCACCTCACGTTTTTTTCTCTTTTTTGACAAGTTACAATCATTCTGAGCGATAAGCTCCTTCTACATATTTGCTTTACTGCAGAACCTTACTATAAAAAAACCATTCCCTGTAAAATTATCTTCTATTTATTTTTCCCATCGCCTCTTTGATCGTAAATCGCCCCTCATAAATGGCCTTTCCTACGATTACTCCTGTAACACCTTCTTCGTAATACCTTTGGAGATTTGTCAAATCAGCAAGCTGACTAATTCCACCTGATGCAATGACACTCTTCTTCGTTTCCGCAGCAAGCAGTCTAACCGCTGCAATATTTGGCCCTGACAGCATCCCATCTGTTGCAATATCGGTGAAAATAAAATGTTCCACCCCGGCATCAGCAAATCGCTTTCCAAGCTCAACTGCCTTTACTTCCGAAGTGTGTAGCCAGCCATTTGTCGCGACATACCCATCTTTTGCATCCAAGCCGATTGCAATGTTCCGACTATATTTTCGAATCATTTCAAACGCAAAATCTGGGTCGGAAACAGCGATGCTTCCGATAATCACACGAGAGATGCCATGTTCTAAATAGTGATTGATGTCAGCCTCAGTTCGAATGCCACCACCGATTTGAATATTAACCTTCCATTCATTTGCCGCTTGAATTACAAAGGAATCATTTACTCTTTTACCATCCTTTGCTCCGTCAAGATCAACCATATGAATCCAGTCTGCCCCATCATCCACAAACCTTTTTGCCATTGCAAAAGGTGAATCACCATAAATCGTCTCCTGATCATAATCACCTTGGAGAAGGCGAACACATTTGCCTCCTCTCATATCAATTGCTGGATATATCGTAAAACTCATACATGAGCCATCCTTTCATCAACAATTCTTGTGAAATTATTCAATAATGCCATGCCGAGTTTTCCGCTTTTTTCTGGATGAAATTGCATGCCGAAGATATTTCCCTGCCCAACTATCGCTGGTACTTTCTCCCTCTGATACGTTGCCTCAGCTAAAATGATAGTTTTATTGCTCGTTACAGCATAATAAGAATGAACGAAATAAACATAATCTTCCTTTACATTTTGAAAAATGGGTGATGAATATAGAAACGTCAAGCTGTTCCAGCCCATATGTGGTACTTTATATCGCTCGCCAGAGGCTGTCGTTCCATTAAATTTTTTCACAGTGCCTGGGAGAATTTTCAAACCATCCGTCATCCCATTTTCTTCACTTTCCTGAAATAAAAGCTGCATGCCGAGACAAATTCCAAGTATCGGCCTTCCATTTTGAACATATTCTTGAATCATTTCAGCTAGCCCAGACTGCTTCAACAGCTCCATCGCTTCCTTAAAAGAACCGACACCTGGGAGGATTAATCCATCGGCTTGCAATAATTTAGTAGAATCCCTTGAAATAAAATAAGGAACATCTTGTCTTTCAAGTGCTTTGGCTACACTAAAAAGATTGCCCATACCATAATCAATCACACCGATCATTTATAACATCCCTTTCGTTGAGGGAATTCCTTTCATTTTCGGATCAATCATTGTTGCTTCATTTAATGCCCTGCCTAATGCTTTAAAAATCGCTTCGATGATATGATGTGTGTTTTGTCCGTAATGAACAATAACATGAAGATTCATCCGTGCCTCAAGAGCAAGCTTCCAAAGAAATTCATGAACGAGCTCTGTATCGAAGGTTCCTACCTTTTGACTCGGAAACACTGCCTTCATTTCTAAATGAGGACGGTTGCTCAAATCAATAACAACCTGCGCCAATGCCTCATCCATTGGAACAAATGCATTTCCGTAGCGCTTAATTGCTTCCTTCTTCCCAAGTGCCTCTTTCAATGCATGTCCAAGACAAATTCCAATGTCCTCTGTCGTATGATGATCATCTACCTCAAGATCGCCTTTCGCCTTCACCGTTAAATCAAACTGTCCATGCTTTGTAAATAAATCAAGCATATGTGTTAAAAATGGTACACCTGTATTTAGGTTGCTCTCACCTTGTCCATCAAGGTTAAAAGCTAAACTTATTTCTGTTTCATTCGTCTTCCTTTTAATCTCAGAAACTCTAGCCATCCTCATTCCTCCATATGAAATCAATCGATAAATCCGTGGCGCTTAATAAGAACTTCGTAACTTTAATGTCAATGTCTGTTCAAAATAACATCATGCTACAAGAGATGATTCTATGAATTATTTTTCAACCGAATTTCAATTGCCCTTGCATGAGCCTCAAGTCCTTCGATCCTTGCAAACGACGCTATTTTTTTTCCGTTTTCCTTTAAAGCCTCTTCACTATAAAAGATCATGCTCGATTTTTTTTGAAAATCCTCAACATTGAGCGGACTTGAAAAACGAGCCGTCCCATTCGTTGGCAAAACATGATTGGGCCCAGCAAAATAATCACCGACAGGCTCTGGGCTGAATCGCCCAATAAAAATAGCTCCTGCATGACGGATTTTCCCGACAGTGAAAAGCGGATTTTCTGTTAAAATTTCCAGATGCTCAGGGGCTAACTGATTGATCGTATTAATTGCTTCTTCCATCGTATCTGCCACGTAAATCGCTCCAAAGTTTGCAATTGATTGCTCAGCAATTTCCTTTCGAGGAAGCGACGATAACTGTCTTTCAACCTCCGCTGCTACAGCATTCGCCAACTCCACGGACGGTGTAACAAGAACACTGCAGGAAAAAGGATCATGCTCTGCCTGTGATAATAAATCAGCCGCCACTTCAGCTGGGATTGCCATCTCGTCAGCTAAAATGGCAATTTCACTGGGGCCAGCAATCATATCAATATCAACCGTTCCGAACACTTCCCGTTTTGCTAAAGCAACATAGAGATTGCCTGGACCCGTTATTTTATCTACAGGAGCAATCGTTTCGGTTCCGTAGGCTAGTGCTGCTATCGCCTGCGCTCCGCCAACTGTATAGATTTCGTGAACTCCAGCCTCCTGTGCAGCAACAAGAACAGCTGCTGGGATCTTGCCTGTTTTTTTATCAGGAGGGGAAGTCATGACAATCCGTTCCACACCTGCAACCTTTGCGGGAATAACATTCATTAAGACAGAGGAAGGATAGGCAGCCGTTCCTCCAGGTACATAAAGCCCAACAGCATCAAGCGCTGTCACCTTCTGCCCAAGTATCGTGCCGTTTTCTGCCGTTGTCATCCAAGATGGATGTAGCTGCTTTTCATGGAAGGAGCGAATATTGTCTGCCGCCTCCCTAATAATCGCAAGAATTTCTTCATCTATTTCATCATAAGCTGCTTTCTTTTCCGCTTCCGTGACGGCAAAATTAGTGATCGAAATACCATCATACTGCTGCGTAAAAGCAGTAAGTGCTCTATCCCCCTCACGGCGAACGTTGGCAATAATCCTTTTGACGACTTCCCGTTGCTCCTCTGTCCCATTATCTACTGAGCGTTTAAGCGAGCTATTGTCGCTTACTTTTAAAATTCGCATTATCCATCACTCCTAACTCACACCTTGCTCTATAATTACATTGCTTATCCTTTCGACTAGTTCACTAATGCGTTCATCCTGAAGCTTGAAGCTTGCTGGATTGACAATAAGCCTTGAGGTAATTTCAATGATTTTTTCGTACTCGACTAGGCCATTTTCCTTTAAAGTCTTGCCAGTGGAAACAATATCAACTATGCGATCAGCTAGGCTAATTAATGGAGCAAGCTCAATCGAACCATTCAGTTTAATAATTTCGACCTGCTCCCCTTGCTCGCGGAAAAAAGCTGCCGCAATATGTGGATATTTCGTCGCAATCTTCGGAGCAATTTCATTCATTTTCGTCTTTGGTAATCCGGCAACAGCAAGATAACAGCTACTAATTTTCAAATCAAGAAGCTCATAAACATCACATGCTTCTTCAAGTAATACATCCTTCCCAGCAATTCCAAGATCCGCAACCCCATGCTCAACATATGTAGGCACGTCCATTGGCTTTGCTAAAATAAAACGGAAATTTTCCTCAGGGACATCAATGATTAACTTTCTCGAATCATCAAATTCTGGCGGTAATTGAAAGCCTGCTTGCCGAAGAAGTGAAACAGCATCGTGAAATATTCGCCCTTTCGGCATGGCAATCGTTAATAATACATCCTTCATTTCACTAGCTCCTTTCCGGCATTTCCAACTAGAAAGGTGATGTTTTCATATTGGCTCGTGCATTTATCAATATCTTTAACGCCATTTATATCTTGAAGAACTACTTTTTTCCCTTTGCTCCGTTCTTTTTTCGCCTGCTGAAACGCTTCCCTTCTACGCTCCTGACTAAATAAGATACAAGAAATCGGTTCATTTTCGCTGTCTTCTTTCAACGCTGCAATGAGGCGATCTACTCTAAGAGCGAAACCAGTGGCACCTGTTGTTTTCCCGAATTTCTCTAAAAGAAAATCATAACGACCACCGCTGCCAATCGGAAAACCTACCTTGTCTGCATATACTTCAAAGACAATTCCTGTATAGTAGCTCATATGGCTCACCAATGTTAAATCAAAGCTGCATTTATCTTCCAACCTGTAATCAGCCATCATTTCCCAAAGCTGCTGAAGTTGTTGAAGCGACTCTTTTCCGAAGTCATTTTCAAGGAGACAATAGGCGAATTCAAGCACTTCCGCTTTTCCTCTTAGTTTTAAGAAATCAAGAAGACGCTGCTTATCAATCGATGAGAGCGAAAGGCTTTTCACATGCTCACGATAGCCGACATAATTTTTCTCGTATAAGTACTTGATTAAAGCTTCCACTCTTTCCTTTGTTCCTAAAATAGCTCGAAAAAATGTGCGAACAAATCCGATATGTCCAATCGACAAGGCAAAATCTTCAAGTCCGATCGCTTGTAATGACTGGATCGTTAAAGCAATCCCTTCAGCGTCAGCACTAATCGTATAATCGCCAATACATTCAACACCAATTTGTTCGAATTCAGCTGGCCGCCCTCCCTCCCTTTGCTGAGCGCGAAAAACATTTGCAGAATAAGCTAGCCGAATAGGCAAATCCTCTTTTAAAAGTCTCGAAGCTGCTACTCTTGCAATCGGGGCCGTCATATCTGGACGTAGTACAAGCGTGTGACCCTGCTGGTCAAGGAGCTTAAATAATTGTTGATCGAGAATAGCTGATGCTGTGCCAACAGTTTCGTAATATTCGAGTGTTGGGGTTTCAATAAATTGATAGCCCCAATTCGTCATTTCCTTTCCTATCTTTGCTCGGACTGCCCCTTTTCTTTTATATAAATCTGGCAGCGTATCCCTCATGCCTAAAGGCTTTTCAAACATAAATAATCGACTCACTGCTTTCCCCGTCCTCTTCGTTTGCTTTAGTTTGCTAATATGGTAGAGAATTAAAGTTATAAGTATTTTAACGCTTCACCTATTATTCGTCAATTAAAACTTGGAGTTAACATAGAAAAAACCCTGTCAGCTATATTGCCAACAGGGCCTTTCATCATCATTATTTTATTTAGTGAACCTTACTCAGCGCACAGAGGATGTGCAAGTCATGTACAACTTGCTTGAAATGGAAAGAAAATCCGGAGATCCTCGCCAATGAGCCATCACACGACGACATGAGATGCAGTTAGCAGAACATCGCGCTAATAGTCCGCTTTCCCGTTTATCTATTATAAATCGGATCATCTGCCCACCGCTTGTCCATTTCTTCCTTCGTATAAATAACCCGCATCGGATTGCCACCAACGAAGCTACCTGAAGGGACATCTTTATGTACGAGAGTGCCCGCGGACACAATGGCTCCATCACCAATCGTAACACCTGGCAAAATCGTTGAATTTGCTCCAATCATGACTTCGCTGCCAATCTCAACATTTCCAAGCCGATACTCTTTTATTAAATATTCATGGGCAAGAATGGTTGTATTGTAGCCGATAACCGTGTTGCGGCCGACGCTAATTTTCTCTGGAAACATCACATCAAGCATAACCATAAGGGCAAACGATGTTTGTTCGCCAACTTTCATTCGCAGAAACGTCCGGTACAGCCAATTTTTCATTCCTAAAAATGGCGTATAGCGTGCTAGCTGAATGACAATGAAATTTTTCACGACTTTTAAAAAAGGTACCGTTTTGTAAACATGCCAAAGAGAGTTAGCACCTTCAACTGGAAATCGCTCCGTTTTTCTCATTACTCTTCAACCTTTAAAATTTCAAGCAAATCGGTCATATCTTCAAGGATATAATCCGGCTTGAAGCCTAATAGAAACTCTTTTCCTTTCAAGCTCCAGGCAACACCAGCAGTCATAGTCCCCGCATTTTTTCCACCTAAAATATCATGTGAGTTATCGCCAACCATGATCGCTTCTTCAGGCTTTGATCCTAATAGCTCCAACGCTTTCAAAACCGGTTCTGGATCAGGCTTAGCTTTCTGCACATGATCTAATGCGACGACAACATCGAAAAAGGGATCAAGCTTTGTTAGTTTCAAGCCTTTCTCAACCGTTTGCAGCACCTTTGTCGTTACAATTCCAATTTTCACACCTGCCTGCTTTAAGGCTTGAATGGTTTCGAAAATATGAGGAAATTCCTTAACGAGCGTATCATGGTTAGCAAGATTAAATTGCCGATAGGTTGTGATCATCTCATCGACTTTTTCTGGATTTATTGCTTCGAAAGTCTCTCTCAATGTTGGTCCCATGAAAGGCAAAACGTCATTCCGCTTATACTTCTCTGGATAATAATGATTAAGCGTATATAAAAACGACTCGATGATTAATTCATTTGTATCAATTAATGTTCCATCTAAATCAAATAATACAGTATTAATTCGTGTGTTCATAAGTTGTATCCTTTCTTTTAACCAAATCAGCCCGATTCCAAATAGTAGCAACAATGAGTGTTAAGATGATCGCAACCCCTAAACGAATGAGCAGAAGCGGTAAAACTGGTATGCCTAAAGGCACGAAGATTAATGTATCCTCGACAACTGCATGGCAAGCAACGAGGAAAATAAAAGCAATTGTCGCATCTTTTCTACTAACTCCATCCTCTTTTACGGCCTGAATCATAACTCCAGCCCCGAAAGCGAGACCAAATAATAAGCCGGCAGCAAGGGTGGTCGATGTATTTTCCTTCATTCCTAAAGCTCTTGTAATCGGAGCCATCCACCGTGAAAAAATTGTCAACCATTTATAATCCTTTAGCAACTGAATCACAATCATGAGCGGAATGACAATGATCGCAAGCTGCAAAATGCCAAGTCCCGCTTTTTCTAAAGCATTTAATAAAATAGCGCCCCAGCCATCCAGTTCTTCCTCTTGTACAGGGATGAGCCCGTATTTAGCCATTTCTGTACCACCTTGCCATACAAGATGAATGACGATGGCAGAGATGAACGCCAGTCCCACTCGAACGGCGATCATAATCCAAAGCTTAACCCCCACTTTAACAGCGACACTTGATTCAACGAGCAAATTATGTGAAAAGGAAAGCATGACAGCGATGATAAATACCTCTTTCACCGTTAAATCAAGCGACAAAATCGCCCCAATTCCAGCATATAGATTCAGCATATTCCCGAGCACAATGGGAATTGCAGCATCCCCGGACAAGCCAATTACATTCATGAGCGGGGTAATTAGCTTAATTAGCCACGGCAGAATTGGCGTATGCTGTAGCAGAGCAACAATTAATGTAATGGGAAAAATGATTTTCCCCAATGTCCAAGTCGTTTTCAAGCCAACCATGATTCCCCTTTTGGCTGATTCAACAAGCATGCTGATTTCTCCCTTTGCCATTCCCCTTAATAATTTGACCCTTTATCTAAATATCGTGCATTTGCATAGCCTTTCACCCGTCTGAAAATAATAAAGATGATCGCGACTACAATTAACCCAATGGAAATAGTTTGAGCTATTCTGAGATTTTCTGTTAGCATTAAGCTATCTGTTCTCATTCCTTCGATGAAAAAACGCCCAATAGAATACCAAATCACATAAGATAAAAACAGTTCCCCGCGGCGTAAATTTACTTTTCTTAATAAAATTAAGATGACAAAGCCAGCAATATTCCAGAGCGATTCATACAAGAAAGTTGGATGATAATAGGCTCCATTTATATACATTTGATTAATAATAAAATCTGGTAAATGAAGATTTTCTAGAAATGCTCGCGTTACCTCTTCTCCATGTGCTTCCTGATTCATGAAATTTCCCCAGCGGCCAATCGCCTGTCCGAGTATAATACTTGGCGCAGCAATATCGGCAATCTTCCAAAAGGATACATCTCGCTTTCTTGCAAAAATGATAGCGGTAATGACAGAACCAATTAATGCTCCATGTATCGCAATGCCGCCCTCCCAAATTTTAATGATTTCTCCTGGGTTATGAGCGTAATAATCCCATTTAAAAAGCACATAATAAATCCGCGCCGATATGATCGCAATCGGAATGGCCCACAGCATTAAATCAGGAAATAATTCTTTATCAAGCCCGCGTCTTTCCGATTCCCGAACAACGAGCCATAATGCTAATGCAATGCCAATTCCGATAATAATTCCATACCAACGTACTTCAAGTGTCCCAATGGAAAAGGCAACTGGATTTAGCGGTTGAATAAATGATTCCATACATCACTACTCCTTTACTTTCATAACCTACTATAATAGTAACAATTTCGTTAGCTTCTAGCACCACATTAGTCTGATATTTGCTGAGCGAGACGGTTAGAGAATTGCTCGGCAGCATTGACGCCCATTTGTTTTAAGCGGAAGTTCATAGCTGCTACTTCGATAATGACGGCTAAATTTCGACCTGGACGAACAGGTATTGTTAATTTTGTTATTTCAGTATCAATAATTTTTGTTTTCTCTTCATCGAGTCCAAGTCTGTCATATTGCTTTCTTTGGTCCCAGAACTCTAAATCCATAACAACAGAAATCCGTTTAAAGGTTCTGACAGCACCTGCACCGAATAATGTCATTACATTAATAATGCCTAATCCACGAATTTCGAGCAAATGCTCAATCAGCTCAGGCGATGTACCAACAAGCGTGTTCTCATCTTCCTGCCGAATCTCGACACAATCATCTGCCACTAGCCGATGCCCACGCTTAACTAGCTCCAATGCTGTCTCACTTTTACCAACACCACTTTTTCCTGTAATTAAAACACCCACTCCATATATATCTACGAGAACTCCGTGAATAGCCGTTGTTGGAGCAAGCTTACTTTCAAGAAAATTCGTAAGTAGCCCAGAAAATCTCGTTGTCTTTTGAGTTGTTGATAAAACAGGAACTGCTTCCCTTTCTGCTGCTTCAATCAATTCTTGCGGAACATCCAACCCTCTACAAATGATAATACCGGGTGTAATATCCGTACACAGTCTTTCAAACCGCTGATTTCGATCAAGATCTGTTAGCTTTTCTGTAAAGGTAAGCTCTGTTTTCCCAATTAGTTGTATTCTTTCAGCAGGATAATAATCAAAGAAACCGGCTAATTCAATCCCTGGTCTTGACAGATCACTTGTTGTAATCGGGCGATTAATTCCCTCTTCTCCACTAATAAGCTCTAGATTGAATTTTTCTAAAATGTCCTTCGTGGTTACTTTCGCCACTCATTTTCCCTCCTTCGATCGAAATTGCCATTATTATTTCAATTCTTTCAATCGTATCATAATCGCGCTACTAATAAATTCTTTCATCGCAAATAACGAAGTATTCCTTTATTTTAGCATTTTTTGCCGCGAATCCAAATTTCTAATGAGCAACAGAGCAAAAAAAATAGTACTCTCTTCAAGGACTTGGACTATTTTTTGCCTTGAACGGGGGTTCAACACGCGGATGAGGGGAAGCACTTGCTTTTTCTGCATTTTTTAAAAATGGTATCATACTGATAATGGACGTTCGCGTTTACGAACTATTTTTCCTTTGAAAGGGGGTTTCGTGTCAAATCAAGTTCTTTTTCTCGAAAGTTGACGAGCAAATCCGAGAATCAGGTCAAATTGATTCAATGTTTGAGGGAGTTGACTCGCAAACGGGAGAAGCGTGTCAAATTGAGCTCTTTTTCTTGAGATTTGACACGCAAATCCGAGAAGCGTGTCAAATCGAGCGAATTCCCCCGGAGAGTTGACTTGCAACGTGGCTTCATCTCCCTTGTCGACGACTAAGTCACTTTCTACAACAAAAAAGCGATGAATTACTACCATTCGTAGCATTTCATCGCTTCTATTTTATAACGAATTTTTTTAAATAATGATCCATTTAGCGGAGCACGATACTTATTTTTTCGATTAGCCTCTTAATTTTCCAGAAAAATTTTAGCAAATTAACCGCTAATCACTTCTTATTCGATGGCTCAATAACTGCCTTTTGTATGATGAGATTGGCAATTGACATAATAATGGCAACTAGAAGCGCCGTTCCAAAGCTTTGGATTTCAAAGGAGCTTCCCATAATCCCATCCGTAATGAGCAGGGTAATTGCATTGATAACGAATAAGAAAAAGCCTAATGATAAAATCGTTACTGGCAATGTAAGGATGACTAGAATCGGACGAACAATTATATTGATGACAGACAAAATTGCGCTTGCCCCGACGGCTGCCCCAAAACTAGCAATATAAAAGGTTTCCTCGAAAAATCCGGCAATTGCCATAAACAATATCGCATTAATCAATACACTAACAATCCATTTCATTTTTATCATCACCTCAATTTTGGAGCAACCTGGGACAAACAAGCCGTCCCATACTCAAAGATCCATATTAGAATGAAGCCGATTTTCCCTTTTTCACATGAATCGCACCTGTTTTTGTATCTGCAGCAAGTCTTAAACCACCATATGGTTCATTGACTGACTTGAAGCGAAGTATTTTCTGAATGACTTCGTTCTTTTCCTCAACAACTTGAATTCCATCTAAATGAACGTGAAAACCGCCAAGATTTGTTTTCAGCTCCCCATTTACAGCAAGTTGATCAGGAATATGAATTTCAATACTACCTGTTGCTGCTTTTGCCTCTAAAAATTCGCTCCTAGTACTCGTAAGCGCACAGAAAACATCGCCATTTAAAGTTTGCAGCTCCACTTTTCGGTAATCACCATCAACGGTAATCGCACCATTTAATGTTTCTGCCTCAAGTTGATCAATCTTCCCTTTTTGAACTGTGATTTGACCATTGGATGTTTCTGTTTCAGCATATTTACTTTGAATGTCACTTAAAGTAATTTTACCATTAGCCGTCTTTACTTTATAACTTTCAACTTTTAACTGTTCACTCTCAATCGAACCATTAAACATCCGAATTTTGATTTGATCATAATCTGTCTGAGGTATTTGAATAACCGCTTCAATTTTCATCCACTTCTGCTGTGTCGCAAACCGGAGCTTTTGACCTGAAATGGAGAAAGTGACATCCTTCAAAAAGTTCATCCGAGCCTCATCTGGTGAATCGATGCGGTATACTTTCGCATGACACTCAATCCGTACATCCTTTTTCTCCCAAGGAACAATCTTCACCGAGCCATTAGCAATATCAATATCAACATCCTTCAAATAAACATCACTTTGCTGAAAAATATGAGCAATTTCTATTGACTGTCCGAAATTGAAATCAAGATCAACATCTTTAATCTTTTTATATACCGTATCGACAAAATCAATAATTTTATCCTTCACAGAATAAATCGTCTGATTGAAGGAGTCTTCTTTCTTTGCTTCTTCAAACTTAACACCTGTTGATAGCTCCTGGAAAATTTCTTCTTTTTTCTCTTCAGCCGTTTTACTTGATTTTTCAAGCTCACCTAATAATAACAAAGCCTCGTCAACTGTTAGCTTACCTTCTTCAACCATCTTAAGTATACGTTTGCGCTCATCTAGCATGTGATTCCCTCCTGCAATTTTTTTAAGACGATGTTTCTACTCTGTCTATATCATATACAATGCTGCTATGCCTTATATATTTTATTACGGAAGTCGCTGGAGAAAGTTTCATTATTAATGAAAAAACAGGCTATCTCGTTCATCGATGATTCGATTAAGAAATAGCCGTTTCCTCTTAAATCTATTTCGGCATAACCGCCTTTATCCCTTTAAAATCAAATTTTCTTTTTCTTCAATTTGTTTCTTCATTCGCATACGATCGCGTTCAAGTACAGGCTTTAAATATTTTCCAGTGTATGATTCAGGCACTTCTGAAATCATTTCCGGCGTTCCAGTGGCAACGATCGTGCCGCCTTTATCGCCGCCCTCAGGTCCGAGGTCAATTAAATAATCAGCCGTTTTAATGACATCAAGATTATGCTCAATCACAAGAACGGTATCGCCATTTTCAACGAGTCGCTGAAGAACAACGAGTAATCTTGAAATATCATCGACATGCAGCCCTGTTGTCGGCTCATCCAGAATATAGAGCGTTCGACCATTAGAGCGCTTATGCAGTTCAGAGGCAAGCTTCACACGTTGAGCCTCTCCACCAGAAAGGGTTGTCGCGGGCTGACCTAAGTTGATATAACCAAGACCAACATCATAAATCGTTTGGAGCTTACGACTAATTTTCGGAATATTTTCGAAGAATTCAACCGCAGCCTCAACGGTCATATCAAGAATTTCCGAAATACTTTTCCCTTTATATGTTACTTCTAGCGTTTCACGATTATAACGTTTCCCATGGCAAACCTCACACGGAACATACACATCAGGCAAAAAGTGCATTTCAATTTTGATAATGCCGTCTCCACGACAAGCCTCACAGCGGCCGCCTTTCACATTAAAGCTGAAACGACCCTTTTTATATCCACGCACCTTCGCCTCATTTGTCATTGCAAACACATCGCGAATATCATCAAATACACCTGTATATGTTGCCGGATTGGAACGCGGCGTTCTGCCAATTGGCGATTGATCAATATCGATGATTTTATCCAAGTGATCCGTTCCTTTAATTTCTTTATGCTCACCCGGTTTGCTTTTTGAACGATAAAGCTTTTGTGCCAATGATTTATAAAGAATTTCATTAATTAATGTACTTTTTCCGGAACCAGATACACCAGTCACCGCATTAAATGTGCCAAGTGGAAATTTAACACTGACATTTTTCAGATTGTTTTCTTTTGCCCCTTTGATTTCGATATAACGGCCATCACCTTTGCGACGTTCTACCGGAAGTGGAATGAACTTTTTCCCAGCAAGATATTGACCAGTTAAAGACTGCGGATCAGTCATGACTTCGGCTGGTGTACCAGCTGAGACAATTTCTCCTCCGTGAACGCCTGCTCCTGGACCAATATCAATTAAATAATCAGCCGCTAACATCGTATCCTCATCATGCTCGACGACAATAAGCGTATTGCCAATATCCCGCATATTTCTCAATGTAGAAATTAATCGCTCATTATCACGCTGGTGGAGACCGATAGAAGGCTCATCTAAAATATAGAGCACTCCTGTTAATCTCGAGCCGATTTGCGTTGCAAGCCGAATTCTTTGCGCTTCTCCTCCTGACAATGTGCCAGCCGCTCGGCTCAATGTTAAATAATCAAGTCCCACATTGATTAAAAATCCTAATCGCTCCTTAATTTCTTGTAAAATAAGTTGAGCAATCTTCATTTCCTTTTCCGTAAGAGAAAGCTCAGTAAAGAAACGATACGCTTCCTCAACCGATAAAGAAGTAACCTTTCCAACATGCTGCCCTGAAATGAGGACGGCAAGCGTCTCCCTTTTCAAACGGTTGCCCTTACATGATGGACATGGCTGCTGGGCCATATACTTTTCCATTTGCTCGCGAATATAATCTGAGCTTGTATCTTTAAAACGGCGTTCAACATTCGGAACGACGCCTTCAAATTCAATGTAACTCTCTCTTTTTTGCCCAAAATCATTTTCATAATGGAAAAAGATTTTTTCCCCTTTTGACCCGTATAAAACCTTATCAAAAAGCGGCTCTGGAATATCTTTAATGGGAATATCCATATCAATGCCGTAATGCCTGCAAACAGCTTCGAGCAATTGAGGATAATATTGTGAGCTTGTCGGCTCCCAAGGTGCAATAGCCCCTTCATTCAAGGAAAGCTCACGATTGGGAAGCACTAAATCCAAATCAATTTCAAGCTTTGAACCAAGCCCGTCACATTCTGGACAGGCGCCGAACGGACTATTGAAAGAAAACATTCGCGGTTCTAATTCCCCAATTGAAAAACCACAATGTGGACAAGCATGATTTTCACTAAACAATAATTCCTTCTCCCCGATTACATCAACAAGCACTTTCCCGTCCCCAAGCTTTAAGGCTGCTTCAATTGAATCAGCTAAGCGCGGGGCAATTCCGTCTTTGACAACAATGCGGTCAATCACAACCTCAATCGAATGCTTCTTGTTCTTTTCAATCTCGATCTCGTCCCCAAGGTCATACATTTCTCCATCGACGCGAACGCGGACATAGCCTTGCTTTTTTATATCCTCAAGCACCTTCACATGAGTTCCTTTGCGACCAGAAACAAGAGGAGCAAGCACCTGCATCTTCGTTCTTTCCGGATACTCAAGAATGCGATCAACCATCTGTTCGATCGTTTGCGACGAAATTTCAATATGATGATTCGGACAAGTTGGTCTTCCGATTCGCGCAAATAATAATCGTAAATAATCGTAGATTTCTGTCACCGTTCCAACGGTGGAACGTGGATTTCGACTTGTTGTTTTTTGGTCGATGGAAATCGCTGGTGATAGACCTTCTATCACATCAACATCTGGCTTATCCATTTGTCCAAGAAATTGGCGGGCATATGCTGACAATGATTCAACATATCTGCGCTGTCCCTCTGCATAAATCGTGTCAAAGGCAAGCGAAGATTTTCCCGATCCAGACAACCCCGTTACGACAACAAGCTGATCTCTCGGAATTGTGACATCAATATTTTTCAAATTATGTGCTCTGGCGCCTTTTATCATTAGTTTATCTTTCGCCATCTATCCGTCATCCTTCCGCTTTCAACTCTAAAATTAAATCACGCAGCTCAGCTGCACGTTCGAAATTGAGCGCCTTTGCTGCTTCCTTCATTTCTTTTTCCATATTTGTAATCAGCTTTTCACGCTCTTTCTTGTTCAGCTTGCCAATTTTTGCTGATGTCTGATACTCTGCCTGATCCTCAGCTGCATGTGTCGCACGGATCGCATCACGAATTTCCTTCTGAATCGTTTTTGGTGTAATTCCATGCTTTTCATTATATTCCGCTTGAATGGTACGACGACGTTTCGTTTCACTGATCGCCAATTCCATCGAATTCGTCATTCGATCCGCATACATAATGACATATCCATTTGCATTACGGGCAGCACGGCCAATTGTTTGGATAAGGGAACGTTCTGAACGAAGAAAGCCTTCCTTATCCGCATCTAAAATCGCCACTAATGATACTTCCGGGATATCCAATCCTTCTCTTAAAAGGTTGATCCCTACTAGCACATCATACGTACCAAGTCGCAGCTCACGAAGAATCTCAATCCGTTCGAGCGTTTTTACCTCTGAATGCAAATATTGAACTTTAATGCCGATTTCCTTTAAGTAATCCGTTAAGTCCTCTGACATTTTTTTTGTTAAAGTCGTGATGAGCACGCGTTCATTCCGCTGTACGCGATCTTGGATTTCACCAATTAAATCATCAATCTGCCCTTGAATTGGACGAACATCGATAATCGGATCAAGCAGCCCCGTTGGACGAATGATTTGCTCAACCATTTCTGGTGTACGCTCGAGTTCATACGGCCCAGGTGTTGCCGACACATAGATAATTTGATTAACATGCTTTTCGAACTCATCAAACATCAATGGTCGATTATCAAGTGCTGATGGTAGACGAAAGCCATGCTCGACTAGCACTGATTTCCTCGCTTGGTCGCCATTATACATGCCGCGGATTTGCGGCAGTGTAACATGAGACTCGTCGATAACAATTAGTAAATCATCTGGAAAGAAGTCAAGAAGCGTATATGGTGTCGATCCAGGTGGGCGTAATGTCAAATGTCTTGAATAGTTTTCTACCCCAGAACAAAAGCCCATTTCTCGCATCATTTCTAAATCATAACGTGTCCGTTGCTCTAACCGTTGGGCTTCGAGCAGCTTATTATTATCCTTTAAATCTTTAAGTCGAACCTCTAGTTCTGCTTCAATATATTCGATCGCAACCCGCATTTTTTCCTCACGAGTGACGAAGTGTGATCGTGGGAAAATTGCAAAATGATCGCG
>JAEWDX010000095.1 GCA_023389895.1 Bacillota bacterium | reverse complement strand
GGCCTGTTTATTTGCCATTCCGCTAATCGTAAAGCTAGAGTTTGTGCTTGCAGTCATTACAATTATTGCGGGAATTGGATTTACCTTCTATTTTACGAATCGTTATCTTCGAAAAAAACTGCATGTTTAGAAACTTTTTTTGATGAATAGCGTATGTATCATTAGAGAAGATCAATCATAAGTATCTACTGGATTGACCTAGATGTAAAAGGAAGGGTAGAAAATGAATGAATATGAGTTAAAGGTGTATGAAGAGATTAAAGAATGGAAATGGAAAATGTTAAAACGTTCTAGTCTCTTGAATCGCGTTTCAAAAAAAGCCCAAGTCAAGTTAAATAGCTTCATTCCTGATAAAGCTCAGCAAATCATGACAGATAGCATTAAAAATATCGTAAAAGCAACACTTACTGGTTCAAATTTAATAACGAAAAAGAATGCCTACACGGGAAAAACATTAGAGGAAAAAGATGCATTGTTAGCTGAAAAACTAGCTTCATATCGAAAAACGGCTATAATCGAAGGAGCTGGCACAGGTGCTGGTGGATTTCTTTTAGGATTAGCAGATTTTCCATTATTATTGTCCATCGAAATGAAGTTTTTATTTGAAGCAGCCTCTATTTATGGTTTTAATACGAATGAATATGAAGAACGTTTATTTATTCTCCATGTTTTTCAACTCGCTTTCTCAAGTGATGAAAAGCGAAGAGAAACAATGCGAATCATCGAAGATTGGGAGAATGTGAAGGCAGAGCTTATTGATATGGATTGGCAGGAGTTCCAGCAAGAATACCGTGATTACATCGATTTTGTAAAGATGCTCCAGCTATTGCCGGGAATTGGTGCAGCTGTAGGGGCATATGCCAATAATAATTTAATGGAGCTACTCGGTGAAGTAGCCAAAAATACTTATCGAATGCGCTTATTAACAACAGCCCCAAGACCTGATTAGAGCTTTGGGCTGTTGTTTAAAAATATTCATGTTGAAATTGTCTATGAAGGATGCAAGAGAAATTCTAAATTGTTGTACTAGAATGATATTTTACCGCTGCAGCCCCGAGCGTCTTTGCCGCAGTAAGCATTGCCTTTTCGTCAATATCAAATTTTGGATGATGGTGAGGGTAGTTTTCAACTGTATATGTTGGCCGTGCCCCAGTGAAAAAGAAAGTTCCTTTCACATGTTGTAAATAATAAGCAAAATCCTCCCCACCCATATGTGGCTCTGTTTCTTCAACAGTCGTCACTCCGTCAATTTCTTGGGCGCATTTGATTAAATAGTTTGTTTCTGTCTGATGATTCACAACAGCGGGATAGCCCCTCACATACAAATAATCATAGCTACTATCAGATGTATAGCAAGTTCCTTTCACAATCCGCTCAATTTCCTCCTCGATTGCTGCGCGGACATCTTCATTAAATGTTCTAACAGTTCCTCCTATTCTTACTTTATCAGCAATGACATTAAAGGCATTTTCAGCGACAAAGTAACCGACAGATAGAACAGCTGAATCAATCGGATTGACTTTCCTGCTGACGATTTGCTGTAGATTTATGACAAGCTGTGAAGCGGTTACAATCGCATCCTTCGTTCGATGAGGCTGTGCCCCATGACCACCTTTCCCCTGAATCGAAATTTCGAAACGATCAGCAGCGGCCATTACGGGTCCAACGCGATATTGAATGACACCAGTCGGTTCAGATGCCCATAGATGCGTTCCGAAAATGACATCAACCCCATCTAAACAACCGTCCTCAATCATTGAAATAGCGCCTCCTGGTGCATATTCCTCTGCATGCTGATGAATAAGGACATAAGTACCTTCAAGCTCATTTCGCATTTCATTTAGTGCTTTTGCAAGAACAAGCAAAGTTGCAGTATGTCCATCATGCCCACACGCATGCATCACTCCTGGAATCGTAGATTTATAGGGAACATCCTTTTCATCTTGGATCGGCAATGCATCAAAATCGGCGCGAAGTGCAACCGTTTTACCGGGTTTTCCCCCATGAATTTTTGCAACCACACCATTTCCACCGACATTTCCTATTACGTCAATTCCTAAATTTTCGTAATAGGCTTTAATATATTTTGCAGTATTTTCTTCTTGAAAAGAGAGCTCAGGATGCTGATGAAGGAAACGTCTTATCGAAACCATTTCCTTATAGCTAACTTCTAATTTTGTAAATAATTTTTCAAGCATAGCCCCACTCCTTATTATATATATTTTCGAATATTATAACATTTTAATTACTAATACAATAAAGCAGCTGCTGATTTTTTTAATAATTACGTCTCGCAGTTCTTTCTTATTCGGTTGACTATTTTAAACAATTTTTTCTGCTTACGACATTCCTTAGAAGTATACTTATACAATAAATCCGAATTATTTATTTAACATCATTTAACTAAATCCTGTGAAAATTTTTATGAAAAGTGAACTATTTATAATTCTAAATTGTTACTTGTGTAGAAATCGGAAAAGGAGGTGGGATTGTGGAACAATTTAGCGATGAGAGGGTTTTGTTTCAAACATATTATAAAGACGTCTTCAGGGCTTGTTATTACATGCTTCAAAATAAATATGATGCTGAAGATCTTTGTCAGGATGTTTTTGCGAAAGCTTTGAGTGAAGATTTTCGAGCCATACAAAATCAAAAATCCTGGTTACTTAGTATTGCCATGAATATGTCTCGAAATTATTTAAAGAAAAAGAACAGAATATTTTTAAAAGAGAACTTTAATTTTCTATCATCTATAAGATTTGATAATACCCAAACTACTGAACAAAAAATACAGCTCAATGAAAATAAAAGTGAGTTAGTCGAATTAATGGATAAACTGCCGGTTCGTATACGAAAGGTTATGGTATTGAAATATGTGCATGATTGTAAAGATAGAGAAATTGCACAAATTCTAAAAATCCCTGAGGGGACCGTTAAATCGAGGCATTCTAAAGGGAAAAAATTAATTAAAAATTTTATACAAGAGGATAAAAATTTGTTATTTGAATGGAGGGGTCATAGTGAGAAATATTGACGATTTAATAAAAGAACAAGCAAAGTACGATCAAGTAGATTTTCCCAATGAAAATGAAATGTGGAGTAAAATCATCCGTAAGCAACAAGAGCGTAATTATATTACTAAAAAACATAGCTATAAACCCAAAATAATATTAACTGCCATTTTATTTACAATTGTTTTATCATCCACACCTGTATTTGCTAAATATACAACAGAAGTCTTGGAATGGATGAGAAATATGAATAGAACAGGCATTATTACTTCTTTAGAAAATGGATTTGGACAGGAAGTCAATAAAACTGCAGAAAACGAAGCTGGTGTATTAACTATCCATAATGTGATTTCAGATCAAAATGGTACAACTATTAACTTTAGCTTAGATATTGATCACGATTATCCAATAGATTATGCAGACTTCGAACAAGCATTACTCAATATAGATGGCGGAAAAGAAATACAGATGGAAGCAAGTGCAGTATATAATCAGGAAACGGATGAATTAGTAGGGGTCCTACATACAGATGAGGAAATCCCACATAACAGCAATGTTACACTTCAACTGGGTGGTGTAACGGAGATACAACTGAAAAGTATAGAGTTAAAAGATTTGGCTCAATCGAACACATATCCTGAAAAGATTAACATTCATCAAGATGGAATATCACAAATAGAGTTCATTTCAAATGATTATCAAAATGGGCAATATATATTGGACTATCTCATCGAACTGGAGGAGCCTAATAACATAGAACACGCATATTTATCCTATACAATTCAAAACGAACCCTTAGCGATTCATGGCGTTACACATAAACGTCCACAACCAAATGTCATTAAACAAAGTGATGCACTAGAGATACCAAAAGAAGCGGTAGAAAAATTAGGCGTATTTTTAAATTATCATGATACGGTAAGTTATAAACCAGAAACATGGAATCTAGATTTTCAATATAATCATGATCTTGCAAAACAATCTACCTTTGTTATGGACGTGGACAAAAAAGTTGAGCTAGGCTCTCGGCAACTTCAATTTAAAAAGCTTGTGATTACACCGAGTAGGGTGAAGCTTTATTTTGATGAAAAAAATATAAATACCAATTCTAATTGGTTTTATGTCTATAATTATCGTCAGATTAAATTACGAATTGGTGAACAAGAATTGTTAGGGAATTATTGGGATGATTATCTTTCCTTTGAAACACAGGAGCTAATAAAGGATATTACGAATAAAGAAATTGCTCTTACTTTAAAAGATGCGAGCGTCTCTTATAAAGCTGAAAAGCAAGATAAAGTAGAACTTACAAAAATTTCTGATGTACCAAAAACAATACAAACGGAATTAAATGGGTATCCAATTGATATTACGTATTATGCTAATGGTAGTGATTTAATTGTTGAATCAGAAAGTAAGAACAAGCAATTTGGTGGTATCACACAAAATGTTATTTATCAGAATGGCGAAAGAATCTTTGCTGAAACTCGTTCTAATCATGGGTTGTTTAGTACAAACAAACAAGTAGAAACATTTAAAAATATTAAGGATAAAGATCTTACATTAAACTTCTTCCTTTATACTGTCAATGAAGATCGAGCTGAAACTATTATTTTACAGTAAATCGTTTGCATAGATTGGAATAAGGATTGATAACTACATTACCATCTTTAGACGATTTCAAATCAAGCGTTACACAATAATAGAAAGATTGAAAGGCTTAAGAGATATTCCTAAGCCTTTTTGGAGGTTTTCAATGAAAGAAATGTTATGAATATAGCATGGAGATAATGAAATAAGTTTTTGTATAAGAAGATCCCGAAAATAAGTGCAGCTGATTTGAATTCGTACTGCTATTTTCAAAAAAAAGAAGATAAGCCGGCGAAGATTGCCAATTTTTATAGGCTGTTTCATTTTCCCAAAATGTTAAAATAAGATGGTTATTTGCTTTTTGGGGCTGAAGTATTCGTAAAGCGATAAAGCCAGGTTGAAATTGTAAACGAGTATAGCTGTTTTTGAAGCGATATTCGAAGAGTGGTTTTTCCTCCTCAGTTAGTGGGATATAGGCTGCCTCAGCAATTTCTGCATTTTCAAATGAACCAAATGATTCGATTACTTTGAATTTTTGCGGCATACTAAATAGGGATTTTTTTTCAGTTTCATGAAGTAAGACAGCATTTTCATTATTTTGCATGAGTAGCATTTCATTCGGATACTTCGCTTTTATTTTGGATAGAAAGTCATACGTTCCACTTGTAATATAAAAGTTCATCATAATCCTCCTCGTTTCTATTTATTCTGAATTCCTCGAATGAGTAAGCCATATCACTTTTTCTAAATTTTCGTCAAATTATTGACATTTAACAATGATAACTATACAAAGGTATATGAAAAGGATAAAGTTATGTAGGAAGAATAGGTATTTTAGTTTTATCTTTATGATTGATTATATTACAATGTTAAGCAGAATCATGAAAGGTGGCTCTTCATCCATGACGAAAATAGTAAATGATACATTTTTAAAAGCAGCAAAAGGAGAGAAAACGGATTTTGTTCCAGTATGGTATATGCGCCAAGCTGGTCGCTCTCAGCCGGAATATAGAGCAATAAAAGAAAAGTATACTTTATTTGAAATTACTCATCAGCCAGAGCTATGTGCATATGTTACGAAGTTGCCAGTTGATCAATATAATAACGATGCGGCAATTTTATATAAAGACATAATGTCACCGCTTCCAGCGCTAGGTGTAGAGGTAGAAATTAAATCAGGTGTTGGACCCGTCATTTCAAATCCAATCCGTTCTTTTGCAGATGTAGAAAAACTAGGAGAAATTCATCCAGAAGAGGATGTTCCTTATGTTCTTGATACGATTAAATTATTAACAGAGGAACAGCTTACTGTACCATTAATCGGTTTTGCTGGAGCACCGTTTACAATTGCAAGTTATATGATTGAAGGTGGTCCTTCAAAAAATTACAATAAAACAAAGGCATTTATGTATGCTGAACCAAAAAGCTGGTTTGCTTTAATGGATAAGCTAGCAGAAATGACGATTACATATGTTAAAGCACAAATTAAAGCTGGAGCTGCTGCGATTCAAATCTTTGACTCCTGGGTCGGTGCATTAAATGTAGAGGATTATCGGGTATTTATTAAGCCAACAATGAATAAAATCTTTTCTTCATTAAAAGAGGAAAATATTCCATTAATTATGTTTGGTGTAGGGGCAAGTCATCTAGCGTTGGAATGGAATGATCTGCCTTTAGATGTTGTAGGCCTTGATTGGAGGCTTCCAATTAAAGAAGCGAGAGAAAAGGGAGTTACGAAAGCGGTTCAAGGAAATCTTGATCCAGCTCTTCTACTTGCTCCTTGGGAAGTAATTGAGTCGAGGGCAAAAGAAATTCTTGATCAGGGAATGGAGCGTCCAGGGTATATCTTTAATCTTGGTCATGGTGTTTTCCCAGCAGTTAACCCCGATACTTTAAGAAGATTAACTGCATTTGTTCATGAATACTCAGCTGGAAAATTAAAATAATATATGAAATCGCCTTCATTTTTTCGAAGGCGTTTCGGCTTTTTAGTATAACTATATGTAAATAGTATAATGGATAAGATTGAATAAAGAGGTGAAGACTTTGATGAAAAAGAAAATGGGTTTACTTGTTATGGCATATGGTACTCCATATAAAGAAGAGGATATTGAACGGTATTATACACATATACGTAATGGAAGAAAGCCAACACCCGAAATGCTGGAGGATTTAAAAAATAGATACGAAGCGATAGGTGGACTTTCTCCGTTAGAGAAAATTACAATGAGCCAAGCTAAGGCATTAGAGGAATTTTTAAATAATAGTCAGGATGAAATTGAATTTATTATGTATCTCGGGCTCAAGCATATCGAACCATTTATTGAAGATGCTGTTAAGCAAATGAAGGAGGATGGGATCGAAGAAGCAGTAAGCATCGTTCTTGCTCCTCATTTCTCTACGTTCAGTGTGAAATCTTATAATGGAAGAGCAAAGGAAGAAGCTGAAAAACTTGGTGGCCCAATTATTTATTCGCTAGAAAGCTGGTATGATGAGCCTAAGTTTATTACATACTGGGCTGAAAGAGTGAAGGAGATTTTTGCAAAAATGCCACAAGCAGAACAGGAAAAAGCTGTTCTCATTGTATCTGCACATAGTTTACCAGAAAAAATCTTGCAATCGGGGGATCCGTATCCAGAGCAGATGCAGAAAACAGCAGAGTTAATTGCAACTCAAGCGGGTGTTAAAAACTATGCTGTTGGCTGGCAAAGTGCAGGAAATACTCCGGATCCTTGGCTTGGACCAGATGTTCAAGATTTAACAAGAGAGCTGTATGAAAGAGAAGGATATAAAGCATTTGTTTATACACCTGTTGGATTTATATCCGATCATCTTGAAGTATTATATGACAATGATTATGAATGCAAAGTTGTAACAGATGAAATTGGTGCTAGCTATTACCGACCAGAAATGCCAAATGTTCAGCTAGAATTTATTGATGCAATGGCTACAGTTATTTTCAAATTATTACGAAACAAAGTGGGAAACTTAAAGTAAAGTAGGCGATTGACTGTGTCAGAACAGAAGCAAAAGGTTGTTATTATTGGAGGGGGCATTACAGGATTAACCGCAGCTTACTATTTGCAAAAAGAAGCTCGTGAAAAGGGATTGCTCCTTGATGTGAAGCTTGTTGAAGCAACGCATCATGTAGGTGGAAAGATCCAAACCGTTGTAAAGGACGGTTATGTAATCGAAAGAGGACCTGATTCATTCCTAGAGCGAAAGCAAAGTGCTTCCCGCCTTGCAAAGGAAGTTGGTATGGAAAAAGAACTTGTCAACAATACTGCTGGTAAATCATTTGTTCTTGTAAAAGGGCGTCTTTACCCAATGCCTGGTGGTTCAATTATGGGGATACCGACAGAAATTGCTCCTTTTATTACGACCGGATTATTTTCTCCAATAGGAAAACTCCGTGCTGCAGCCGATTTTATCCTGCCTCGCTCTAATCCTGCGAAGGATCAAGCATTGGGGATATTTTTCCGGAGAAGATTAGGAGACGAAGTCGTTGAAAACTTGATTGAGCCACTTCTGTCGGGAATTTATGCTGGAGATATCGATAAATTAAGTTTAATGTCTACATTTCCACAATTTTATGAAGTTGAACAAAAATATCGTAGCCTCGTTATCGGAATGAAGAAATCGACACCTCAGCAGCCGAAGCCGAAGAACACTGGAGAAAAGAAAAAAGCAAAAGGAATCTTTCTAACGTTTAAAAAAGGATTACAATCTTTTGTTGATGCGATTGAGGACAAGCTAGAACCGAATACGGTGATAAAGGGCTATCGTGTTGAAAAAGTTGAAAAAATTAATAATGGCTATGAAGTGAAATTAAATGGTGGAGAAACACTCTATGCAGATAGTGTGATTATGTCCGTTCCTCATCATGTGACTCAATCTGTTTTTTCACAGTATGATTTATTTAATCCGCTTAAGGATATGTCAGCTACCTCTGTTGCGAATGTTGCACTTGGTTTTTCGGAGGATGCGATTAAGAACGATACAGAGGGAACAGGCTTTGTTGTTTCTCGAAATAGTGATTATACGATTACTGCCTGTACATGGACACATAAAAAATGGCCTCACTCTACCCCAAAAGGTAAAGTGCTGCTTCGATTATATGTAGGTAGACCTGGTGATGAAGCGGTGGTTGATTTATCCGATGAAGAAATTACGAAGATTGTCCTGAATGACCTGAACAAAACGATGAACATTACAATGGATCCGGAACTTATTGTTATTTCGCGATGGAAAGATTCAATGCCTCAATATACAGTTGGCCATAAAGAGCGAATTGATGAGGTAATGGTAGGTCTAAAAGAACAATTGCCTGGTGTCTTTATTGCTGGAAGCTCTTATGAAGGGTTAGGCGTACCAGATTGCATTGATCAAGGTGAAGAAGTCGTAAATAAAGTATTATCTTTTTTGAAATTATCTTAGCTATTTTCTTTCTAAATTATAAGTATAAGTTTTTTGGAGTAAGAGAATTGTCGAGCTCCAACGCTTTTCTTTTAAGCTGTCTAAAAAGGCAGCTTTTTCTCTTGCAATTTATTTTTTTCTATGATAGTATATCAAATATAGAAAATGACCAAAAAACTATTTTAGTCATTTTGGTTTTTGGGAATTGTCGTATCTGACATTGGTATTAAAATCCAATGATCAGAATACTAGTAATGCTGATCCTTTTTATCATGCAAAGCTACACATTGGAGGTGAGAAAATGGCAATCGATCGGAGGAAGCAAATCATTGAAGCTGCTACAAAGTCTTTTTCACTATTTGGCTATAAAGCAACGACGATGGATCAAGTTGCAAAGATTGCTAATGTCGGCAAAGGAACGATTTATACTTTTTTTAAAAATAAAGAGGAATTGTTTGACGACATTATTAACACATTAATTTTTGAAATGAGGCAAGCAGCAGAAGAAGTAGCCACTCCAGATCTTTCTTTTCATGTTAAAGTGCATCGTAGACTATACAAGATATTGGAATTTCGTAAAAAGCATCAGCTTATGATTAAACTTGTTCAAGAGGAAAAAGAAATGGGTACTCCAGCAGTAATGGATATGATGATGAAATTAGAGAATGAAACCATCCTTTACTTAAAGGGGAAAATTTCCACTGCGATTGAAAAAGGAGAAATTCAACCTTGTGATCCTGAACTTACGGCATTTGTTATGCTAAAGGTTTATGTTGCCCTTATTTTTGATTGGGAAAAACGTCATGAACCATTAGAAAAGGGAGAAATTGCCGAGCTTTTTGAAAAATACGTTTTTACTGGATTATCAAGAAGATAATCCTCATTTTTTACAGCGATATGACCAAATGAATAGAATAGTCATTATTTTTAGGAGGCAGTTATGTTTAAGAAAAGTTTATTTACTAAGGAGCTATTCTCCATCTTTCGGAATAAAAAGCTCCTTATACCAATTATTGCAGTTTTGTTCATCCCTGTACTTTATAGTGGGATGTTCCTTTGGGCCTTTTGGAATCCATATGATCATTTAGATAGCTTACCTGTTGCAGTCGTTAACGAGGATAAGGGGGCTGACTTTGAGGGAAAAGAACTCCAGATTGGTGATGAACTTGTAACGAAACTAAAGGATAGCGAAGAGTTCAATTTTCATTTTGTCGATAAAGATAAGGGATATAAAGAGCTAGAGAATCAGAAATATTATATTCTTGTTGAAATCCCAGAGCAATTTTCGATGAATGCGACTACGCTTCTTGATGAAAATCCTAAAAAGCTTGAACTGAAATATGTTCCAAATGAGGGCTATAACTTCCTCTCTGCACAAATTGGCGAAACTGCAATGGAGAAAATTAAAGCATCTCTATCTGAGAAAGTAATTGAAACTTATGCAGAAACAATGTTTGATAAAATTAATGAACTTGCTGATGGAATGGGGCAGGCAAGTGATGGTGCCGGTAAATTAAATGATGGTGCTCTTGAGTTAAAGGATGGCTCAGAAACTTTGTATGAGAAGCTATCATTGCTCGCTGAAAAATCTATTGAATTTAATCAAGGGATAGGCAAAGTAAATGATGGTACAAAAGAATTAGCATCTGGTTCGCAATCACTTGCTAGCGGTCTTACTCAGCTTCAAGAAGGACATCAGAAACTTGAAGGAGCTTCTGGGCAATTAAAAGCAGGAAATGACAAAATTGCCACCGGAATTACTGAAGCTAACAATGGAATTCAGACAGTAAATGAAAAATTACCAGCCCTTATTTCTGGTACAGCCCAGATTCAAACTGGTGCAAATACACTGTCTTCATCATTGCAACAATGGCAAAAAGAAGCTGAGAACTTAAGTGGTGGTTTCACTGCTTTAGAGCAGAAGCTCCAAGCAATGATTGCCCAGCTTCCTGAAGATTCCCCACAAAGGCAAGAGCTAGTTGGTGCACTTAATCAATTACAAAATGGCACAAAACAACTTGCTGGCTCAGCTGGACAACTAGCGGCTGGCGGAACAGAGCTTGAGAAAAATCTTGCCGTCTTAAATGAAGGACAAAAGCAGCTAGGCCAAGGTGTTCATCAGCTTGCTGAAGGCGGTAAACAGCTCGAGAATGGTGTTAGTGAAATTCAAAAAGGACAAACTGAGTTTCAAGCTGGATTGAAAGCATTCGGCGATAAGTTTGCTGAGGCAAAATTAGGTGCCGATAAACTTGCTAATGGTGCTACTGTTCTTGCTGGTGGTGTTCAGCAATTAGAGGAAGGTTCAGCTGCCATTCAGGATGGATCTCACCAGCTTAAAGATGGTGCAGGTAAACTTGCAGAAGGAAACGAAACTTTATATACAGGCTCTGAGGAATTAGCAAGCAAGCTTGCGGATGGAGCGGATAAAGTAAGCTCTGTTCATGCTGACGAGAAAACGTATGAAATGATGAGTGGTCCAATAAAAGTAGATAATGAAAAAATTAATAAGGTCCCAAATTATGGTACAGGATTTGCTCCTTATTTCTTATCTCTTGGTTTATTTGTTGGGGCATTACTACTTTCAATTGTCTTCCCATTACGTGAACCAGCAGGCATACCAAGCAGTGGACTTAGTTGGTTCACAAGCAAACTCTTTATTTTGTTAGGAATTGGTCTCATCCAAGCTTTACTTGCTGATGTGATCATGCTTTTCACATTGAAGATAGAGGTTCAAAGTGTTCCATTGTTTATTTTATTTACCGTTTTAACAAGCTGGACATTTATAACACTTATTCAATTCTTTGTTACCTTATTCGCAGACCCAGGCCGCTTTATAGCGATTCTGATTTTGATTTTACAATTAACAACAAGTGCAGGAACTTTCCCACTTGAAGTATTACCGAAAGCTTTGCAACCGTTCAATTCATTCTTACCAATGACTTATACTGTCTCTGGATATAAGGCAGTCATTTCAAGCGGAGACTTTAGCTTCATGTGGCATAATGCAGCAATATTAGGAGGATTTATTCTATTCTTTATTGCTGGTACAGCGATGTATTTCTCAGCTATGTTTAAAAAGCGTTTCTCTGCGGTATCAGCAGAATAGAAGCGGCCTTTCGCAAAGTAATATTTAAGCAGAAAACTAAAAAAACCAAGAATGTTGTAAATCGACATTCTTGGTTTTTTATTTTGCCATATTTACACGAAAAGAGACTTTTTATTAGCCATTTCTCTATATAGCAATCTAGTATTATATATCTTTTAACCCTAAACAGTGGTCGCATTTATTCCCATAACATTCATGCTGTTCATCCATAGGCTTCCCACATTCCACACATTGCTTTGCTGGTAAATTTCTAAAGAAATCTAATATGCTCTGAATCATTCTGAAGCCTCCAAATTTAGTTTTTTTTGATTGATTCTATTGTATTACAACAGTTTTTGTATGTCAATAACTGTGTAAGAACAAAGGGGTAAAAAATGAAAAAATAGGCCAAATCGGGTATAGTAATAGTAGATTTAAAGAAAAGTTGATTATGAGGGGGAAGTTTACATGTTATTTATTGATAATAAAGGAATTACGGATCCGAGAATTAACTTAGCAATTGAAGAATATGCATTGAAGAATTTAGATATTAATGAAACTTATTTGCTTTTTTACATAAATGAGCCTTCCATTATTATTGGGAAGAACCAGAATACGATTGAAGAAATTAATACGGAATATGTTGAAGGAAATGGAATTCACGTCGTTCGAAGATTATCTGGCGGTGGAGCTGTTTACCATGATTTAGGGAATTTGAATTTCAGCTTTATTACGAAGGATGATGGGGAGTCTTTTCATAATTTCTTGAAATTTACTGAACCTGTTATAATGGCTCTTGAAAAGCTCGGTGTGAAAGCAGAATTAAGTG
>JAEWDX010000053.1 GCA_023389895.1 Bacillota bacterium | reverse complement strand
GCCGCCAGCGTTCGTCCTGAGCCAGGATCAAACTCTCCATTAAAGAGTAAGATTAGCTCTTAAGTTACTACTTGAATTAACGTTGACGTTTTTTGTTCGTTCAGTTTTCAAAGAACAAGACTACTGAATTACTATCTCATCGCCTAGAAGCGACTTTATAAATTTATCATCTTAATAATTTAAAGTCAATACTTTTTCGAAATAATTTTTCAAAAAAAATAGATCGTAAAAATCTTGATCTACTTTAATACTTCTTCAATAAATAATTGTCTATTTTTTTCTAGGTTCATTATATCTCCGTTAGCAATAATCTTTATAAGTGGTCTTGTCGGAGAACGTTCCTCTATAAAAAGGATTTCTGCAATTTGTCCATCAGATAACTTTACCTTACTACCAATTGAAAATGTCATAATTCCAGAGCTAATTGCCTGCATTGCCGCGATATCATATTTACCAAAGCTATCTTGAAGCATCATTTCTAAAACTTTAAATGGCGACTGCTTTCTCCGATAAAGCCGGCTACAAGTCATTGCATGAAACGTATCTGCAACAGCAATTATTTTCGCGACAGGATTTATTTTGTTATCCAATTCTCCTAATGGGTAGCCGCTGCCATCTAATCTTTCATGATGCTGAACGATTCCTATTTTAGTGCTTTCTCTTAAAATAGTGATATCTTTAACCATCTTATAGCTATGAGCTGGATGTCTTTTCACTTCCTCGAATTCCTGCAAAGATAAGGTGGAGCTATTATTTAGAATGGCAGGTTTAATTTTGGCCATTCCAGCGTCAGCCAAACAGCCGCCTAGTGCAAGCTGAACAATATCACCCTTATTATAATTAAGTTTTTTTCCAATAAAGGCACTTAATAAACCCACCGCAACAGAATGTTGAAATAAATATTCTTCGTTTGTCGATAAATGATGCAAAGAAAAGAGTTCAGAAGAAGATGAATCTAATTTTTCAATAAGAGGCAATAAAATATTTCTAATCTTGGTAATGTCCACTGGTAAACCGGCCTGCCAATTTTTAAATTCTTTTTTATACTGACGAACTCCCATTAAAAAGAGATCGATAAAACTTTTTTCGCTCTCCGCCTGCAGAACATCGTCTTCTTTTTCTTCTTCAATAAATTCCGTTGGGATAAAATTTTTCCCATCTACCATTATTTTTTCGACGACCACATCTTTAATTAAAAAAGCTTTTAAAATGGTTGAAATTTCATCTGAAAGAATTGTTTTTTTATTTACGATTGGCCGATTCGTTAAACTATATACATCTTCTGCAAGAATACATCCTTCCTGCAATTCTTGAATTTTGACACGCACCATTTTCCACCTCAAATAATATGAGTCTATATTACCATTGTACTCTATATTATATAAAAAGAAACTATCCTAGTACGACTAAATTCCCCCAACACAATTTTTATAAAAAGAATTTTCTCTTATAATAATTTTGTGTTGGAGATTCTTAGCGCTTTGCTACTAGGATAGCTCCTTCATCAATTGCTTTATTTATTCTTCTTTATCTTCTTCAACAACTTGAGAATCAGCCTCTTCAAATGGCTCCATCAATTCATCTTCAAGCTTTTCCTCTTCCTTTTCAACTTTTGCAACAGTAGCTACAAATTCATCTAAAGTCTCATCTAAACGGATAAGTCGAACACCTTGAGTGTTTCGTCCCATTATTGAAATACTTTCGACAGCCATCCTAATTAGGACACCACCTGTTGTTATGAGCATTAAGTCCTCTTCACCTGTAACAGCTCTCATTGAAACAACTTTACCGTTTTTCTCCGTAATGTTACAAGTTTTAATCCCTTTTCCGCCTCTTCCTTGAATCCGATATTCTTTAGAAGGGGTCCGTTTACCATAGCCATTTTTTGTCACAATTAATACTTGGGTATTTTCCTCTAAAACTTCCATTCCGACTACTTCATCTTCATCTCTTAACCTAATTCCTTTTACCCCTGTTGCTGTACGTCCCATTGAACGAACATCTTCTTCTGGGAAACGAATGAGCATTCCATTGCTAGTACCGATAATGATTTCTTTGCTGCCATCTGTAAGTCGAACAGAAATAAGCTCATCATCTTCTCTTAAACCTATAGCAATTAGACCATTATTACGAATATTAGCAAATGAAGTAAGCGGTGAACGCTTAGAAATTCCCTTTTTCGTTGTAAAGAACAAGAACCAATCATCAACAAATTCTTCTACAGGAATAATAGCATTAATCCACTCGTCTTTTTCAATATCAAGCAAATTAATAATTGGAATCCCTTTGGCGGTCCGACTAAATTCAGGAATTTCATACCCTTTCGCGCGGTATACTTTCCCTCTATTTGTAAAGAAAAGAATCGTATCATGAGTAGACGTCGTTAATAAATGCTCGACGAAATCATCCTCATTTGTCCCCATTCCTTGAATACCACGTCCTCCACGACGTTGTGAACGGTATGTTGAGACTGGAAGTCGTTTAATATACCCTTTATGAGTTAAAGAAATGACAATATTTTCACGAGGAATTAAGTCCTCATCTTCTATCTGTTCAATTCCGCCTGATACAATTTCAGTACGGCGTTTATCATTAAAGCGTTCTTTAATTTCAAGCAACTCTTCACGGATAATTTCAAGAATTTTCTCTTCATCAGCCAAAATAGCTTGAAGCTCTGCAATTAATTGCATTAAATTAGCATACTCATCTTCAATTTTCTCACGTTCTAAGCCTGTTAAACGTTGAAGACGCATATCAAGAATAGCTTGAGCTTGTTTTTCAGAAAGTTGGAACCTTGTCATTAATCCTTCGCGGGCAATATCTGTCGTTTGTGAATTACGAATTAAGGAAATCACTTCATCCAAGTGATCTAAAGCAATGCGTAAGCCTTCTAATATGTGAGCACGGGCCTCTGCTTTTTTTAATTCAAATTCCGTTCTTCTCCTAATCACAACTTCTTGATGCTTCAGATAATAAACTAAACACTGTTTTAAATTCAGTACTTTAGGTTCCCCGTCCACTAATGCAAGTAAATTAATCCCAAAGCTTGTTTGCATCGCTGTATGCTTATAAAGATTATTTAATAATACACTTGCATTTGCATCCTTGCGAACTTCAATGACAACTCTTAGTCCTTCTCGGTCAGATTCATCACGAAGGTCAGAAATTCCATCGATTTTTTTATCTCGAACAAGTTCAGCAATTCTTTCAATCAATTTTGCTTTATTTACTTGGTAAGGGATTTCATTTACGATAATGACTTCTCGGCCATTCGCTTTTTGTTCGATATCTACTTTAGCTCTTAATGTAATCGAACCTCTACCCGTTTCATATGCTTTTCGAATCCCGCTCCTGCCAAG
Source organism: Bacillota bacterium (assembly GCA_023389895.1). GTDB lineage: Bacteria > Bacillota > Bacilli > Bacillales > Cytobacillaceae > Cytobacillus. The sequence goes on along the minus strand of JAEWDX010000053.1, from coordinate 18,271 downwards.
AATCATTCCAGCAGTTGGAAAATCCGGTCCTGGAATAATATCCATCAATTCTTGGATTGTCATCTCTGGGTCCTTACTAACGGCTAAAACACCATCAATAATTTCACCAAGCTGGTGAGGAGGAATATTTGTCGCCATCCCAACAGCAATTCCGGAAGTACCATTTACTAATAAATTAGGAAATCGAGCTGGGAGTACAACAGGCTCCCTTTCTTCTCCATCATAGTTATCTTGAAAGTCAATTGTATCTTTATTAATATCTCTTAAAAGTTCCATGGAGATTTTTGACATCCGCGCCTCGGTATAACGCATAGCGGCTGCGGAATCACCATCAATCGAACCAAAGTTTCCATGCCCGTCAACAAGCATATAACGATAGTTAAAATCCTGAGCCATCCGTACCATTGTTTCGTAAACTGCTGAGTCACCATGTGGGTGATATTTACCAATTACATCTCCAACGATACGTGCTGATTTTTTAAAAGGCTTGTCTGAATGCATACCAAGATCATGCATCGCATATAAAATTCGACGGTGTACTGGTTTCAACCCATCGCGTACGTCTGGTAGCGCACGGGATACAATAACACTCATTGCGTAGTCCAAAAAAGATGTACGCATTTCATGACTAATATTTATTTCTTTTATTTGAGGCTTTGGAGTTTCAGCCATTTAAAGAACCTCCCTTATCACTTGCGCTTTTCCTGTTTTATTCTACACCTAGTGGCTTTTACGTCTAAGCAAAATCTGTCATTAAGGTAAAACACCTCACACCAGCTCTTCTTAGACTTATAACCCACAGGATTTCGCTCATGCAGACAATGCCACAGGATACGGCGTTATTCAGTCTGCGTTCCTCAAATGAGCTAAATGCTTCCACTTTGTATCAAATATCTAAGTTCTTCACATACAATGCGTTTTCTTCAATAAATTGACGACGAGGCTCAACTTTATCACCCATTAGTATTTCAAATGTTTCATCAGCTTCAATAGCATCCTCAAGATTCACTTGTAATAATGTTCTTGTTTCTGGATTCATTGTTGTTTCCCAAAGCTGATCTGGATTCATTTCCCCTAAACCTTTATATCTCTGGACATTTGGTTTCGGTTGGCTTGGAAAAGTGGAAAAAATCTCTTCAAGTTCACGCTCATTATAAGCATAGGCAACTTTTTTCCCTTGCTGCACTTTATATAATGGTGGCTGCGCAATATAAACATATCCAGCTTCAATAATTTGTCTCATATATCGATAAAAGAATGTTAATAATAAAGTACGAATATGTGCACCATCAACATCGGCATCCGTCATGATTACGATTTTATGATAGCGTGCTTTCGCAATGTCGAAATCGTCGCCAATTCCTGTACCAGCAGCCGTGATCATTGCTCTAACTTCATTATTCGAAAGGATTCGATCGAGTCTAGCCTTCTCAACATTTAAGATCTTACCTCTTAAAGGGAGGATTGCCTGAAAGTGTCGATCTCGACCTTGCTTAGCGGACCCACCAGCGGAATCACCCTCAACAATAAATAATTCAGAAATGGAGGCATCCTTTGAAGAACAATCTGCGAGCTTACCAGGTAGACTTGAAACTTCAAGTGCACTTTTTCTTCTTGTCAATTCGCGAGCCTTCTTCGCCGCATCTCTTGCTCTAGCTGCCATTAATCCTTTATCAACAATTTTCCGGGCAATTGTTGGATTTTCCATTAAAAATTTCTCTAATGCTTCAGAGAAAACTGTATCAGTAATGGTTCTTACTTCCGTATTTCCAAGCTTCGTTTTTGTTTGACCCTCAAATTGAGGGTCAGGGTGTTTAATGGAAATAATAGCTGTGATGCCTTCACGGACGTCTTCACCCGATAAGTTAGCATCATTATCTTTAAAGATGCCATTTTTTCGAGCATAGTCATTAATGACTCTCGTTAAAGCCGTTTTAAATCCGACTTCATGTGTTCCACCCTCGTACGTATTAATATTATTTGCAAAGGAGTAAATATTACTTGTAAACCCTTCATTATACTGAATGGCCACTTCAACCGTAATCCCTTCACGTTCGCCCTCGATGTAAATAGGCTCCTCATGAAGAACTTCTTTTGAACGATTTAAATGTTCTACGTATGAGCGAATTCCCCCCTCATACATATACTCATTTTTTTTATTCTCTTCGCGTTTATCTTCAATCGTAATCGTTAATCCTCTATTTAAAAAAGCAAGTTCACGAATTCGGTTTGCTAAAATTTCATAATCATATTCTATTGTTTCTGTAAAAATTTCCGTATCAGGTCTAAAATGAATAGTCGTCCCCGTGTGATCAGTATCTCCAATTGTTTTCAGTTCTTCGATAACAACCCCACGTGAAAATTTAATATAGTGAACTTTACTATGAAGGTGGACAAAAACTTCTAATTCAGTTGATAGAGCATTAACAACAGATGCACCAACCCCATGTAAACCACCTGACACCTTATAGCCTCCTCCACCAAACTTACCACCAGCATGGAGAACAGTCATGATAACCTCAACAGCAGGACGACCCATTTTCTCTTGAATATCAACGGGAATCCCACGTCCATCATCGATTACAGTAATACTATTATCTTTTTCGATGCACACATTTATTTCTGAACAATAGCCGGCTAATGCTTCGTCAATACTGTTATCAACAATTTCCCATACAAGATGATGAAGACCCTTTGCACTCGTTGATCCGATATACATCCCCGGACGTTTTCTTACTGCTTCTAGTCCCTCCAGAACCTGTATCTGATGCGCATCATAGGTCTCTTCCTGCACTGCCTTTTGTTCCATTGACACACCGATCACCTACACTTTCATTTTTTAACTACAAGGATCGTCGTTTTAACGTTCCAGAACCTAATGAGGAAAAATAGATATTATTCGTTGTAATAACAATTGATTTACAAGATCCTTTAGAGAGGTTAATGATAGAATGGGCTTTACGCTCTAAAAACTCTTCTATGTAATTAGAAGAGCTTACACTTTGTTTATTAATGATGGCAATAATGTCTTTTGAACGAACTAAAGTATCTTCTCCGACATGAATATACAATTGCTCACCTCATTTATTGAATCTTCTTTACTTCCCCGTTATCAACAGTAAATGTCGCTGCCTCTTTTAATGTTTGATGATTAATTCCATCCGTGCTTGTTGTCGTTACAAAGGTTTGGACTTTCCCCTGAATTGTATTCAATAAATGGGATTGTCGGTAATCATCAAGCTCAGAAAGGACATCATCAAGGAGTAAAATTGGATATTCATTAATTTCTGTATGAATCAATTCAATTTCTGCCAATTTAACTGATAAGGCTGTCGTTCTTTGTTGACCTTGTGAACCAAAAGTTTGAACATCTCGCCCATTTACGAAAAACAGAAGATCATCCCGATGAGGTCCGAACATTGTCACACCTCGTTCAATTTCTTTATTCATTATTTTAGAGAACTTTTCTTCATATACATTTATCATTTTCGACAAATCATGAGATTCTGATACATCAGCTGAAGGCTTATATTCTAATTTCAATGTTTCTAGTCCCCGGGAAATACCTTGATGGATCGGTTTCGCCCAATTTTCAAGCTGGTGTAAAAATTCATATCGTTTTAAAACAATTTTAGCTGCAACATTGATAAATTGTTCACTTAAGATTTCAAGCATTGTTAAATCTGTCTGCTTTTTCGTTTGCAATAATCTTAAATAGTGATTCCGCTGTTGTAATATTTTTTGATATTGACTAATGTCATGTAAATAAATGGGCGATACTTGACCAATTTCCATATCAATAAAGCGCCGCCTTACTTGAGGGCTTCCTTTCACAATATGAAGATCCTCTGGGGCAAACATCACAACATTCATATTTCCGATATATTGGCTTAATTTTTGCTGTTCAATATGATTACATTTTGCCTTTTTTCCCTTTTTTGAAATAACTAATTGCATCGGTAACGAACTGTGAGCTTTTTTAATCCTACCTTCTATTTTAGCATACTCCTCGTCCCAGCGAATAAGATCTTTATCATTTGATGTTCGATGAGATTTTGCCATCGCTAATACATAGATGGATTCCATCATATTTGTTTTACCTTGGGCATTTTCTCCCAAAATAACATTAACCTTATTCTCAAATTGGACAGTTAATTCCTCATAATTCCGATAATTTTCTAAAAGTAAATGCTCTATATACATATTCGCTTACATCCTTTTTATTAAATGCAAACTTTTTATTTAATGAAAAACGATCCGAAATTAGCGATTTCAATTTCATCACCCGAACGAAGCTTTCTTCCTCTTCTTTGATCCTGCTCACCATTGATAAATACTTCATATTCACTTAAAAACCATTTAGCCATTCCGCCTGACTGGATAATATCAGCAGTTTTAAGAAATTGACCTAATGTAATAAATTCCGTATCAATTTTTATTTCAGTCATGATTTCACTCTTTCTGAATTAAATTGCCCAATACTTTATTTTACTAAATAATTAAGATATATACAAAGAAAAGCGCAAGCGCCTCGTTTAGCGACGTATGAACTGGACTGACCTCGACTGAGATAAAGGAAACACGACGAGTGAGAGCGAGTCGATGTTGACTTATCGTAGGGAAAGGGAGGGAATTTCACTAGGCGCTAGGGGCTGGAGCTAGACAATTCTCTAACTTCAAAAATGCTATACTTTTTTAATTTACAAAGAAAAGCGCAAGCAAAACCTTGCGCTTTTCTTTTTAATACGTCCTTACAGGTAAAATGAGTTGCAAAATCGAATCATCATTAATTGGGCGAATGACAAAAGGTCTCATTGCACCTGTGAAGCTAATCTTGATTTCTGTTCCTTCTATCGTCTTTAAAGCATCCATCATAAATTTTGCACTGAAGGAGATTTTTAATTCATCACCTTCAACAGATTGGCTTTGAATTTCTTCGACTACATTTCCGATTTCTGGCGTGTTTGAAGAAATTTCTACAATACCATCTTGAATGGTTGTAAATTTCACAACATTATTTCTTCCTTCTCTAGCTAATAACGATGCACGATCAATCGCTTGTAAAAATTCCCTTGTGTTTAAAACAATCTCTGTTTTGCTTTCTGTTGGAATAAGCCTTGATGTATCCGGGTAATTCCCTTCCAGCAATCTTGAGAAAAACAATAAATGTTTCGCTTTAAATAAAACTTGGTTTTCAGTAATGACAATTTCAACAGGATCATTGCTATCGTCCAAAATTTTATTAAGTTCATTTAAGCTTTTTCCAGGAATGACCACATTATAATTTTCATTCGTTTCTTTATCAATTCGTGCTTTTCTTAAAGCAAGCCGATGACTATCTGTTGCAATACAGCTCAATTCATTATTTTCCACATTCCAGTTTACACCTGTCAAGATAGGGCGTGTTTCTGAGGTGGACACTGAAAAGACAGTTTGGCGAATCATTGCTTTTAATAAATCTGTTGGCAATTTAAAAATATTTTCTTCTGTTATTTGAGGGAGTAATGGATATTCCTCTGCATCTAAGCCATTTAATTTAAATTCGGATTTCCCAGAACGAATGACGGTTTGAAATTGATTTTCCACATGAATCTCAACCATATCTGTCGGTAGTTTTTTAACAATTTCACTGAAAAATTTCGCTTGAAGAACAATTGCCCCAAATTGCTTTATCTCAGCAATTTCATCACCAGCTTCTTCTTTAGGAATAAATGATTCAATGGATATATCTGAATCACTACCTGTTAAAGTTACACCTTCCTCGGATGCAACAATTTTTATACCTGTTAAAATTGGAATGGTTGTTCGGCTCGTTACAGCTTTCATTACATCTTGAACACTTTGAACTAAACGATCCCGTTGGATTATAAATCTCATTTTTTAATCCTCCGTGTAAACATTTTTTAATAGTTTAAGTTATATTTTCTTTTTTTAAAAATAATAGAAGTACTAGTAGGCGCTGTTAATTTGTGGATAACTATATTTTTCTCTAGAGATACGGTTTATCAACATGTGGACAGGTTGTTCATAAACTTATATCGGTTATACACATTATCCTTTTACTAAATCATTAATCTCATTTAATTGTTTTTGAAATTGAGGATCATTTACGATCAATTTTGATATTTTCTCATGAGCATGGATAACAGTTGTATGATCTCTTCCACCAAATTCCTCTCCTATCTTTGGCAGTGAGAAATCAGTTAGTTCCCTTGATAAATACATGGCAATTTGTCGTGGAAATGCAATGGATTTTGTTCTTTTTTTCGCAGTGAAGTCTTCAAGCTTTATATTAAAGTATTCGCCAACAACTTTTTGAATTTCAAGAATAGTGATGACTTTCGGTTTTGAGCTTGGAATAATATCTTTAAGTGCTTCTGCTGCCAAATCTGCATTAATATCTTTATTAATTAAGGAAGAGTAAGCAACAACGCGTATAAGCGCACCTTCTAATTCACGAATATTGGAATCTATTTGATTAGCAATATAGAGCATAGCTTCATTTGGAATATCTAATCCATCTGCTTTTGCTTTTTTTCGGAGAATAGCAATTCTTGTTTCGAGATCTGGTGGCGTAATATCTGTAATGAGTCCCCATTCGAATCTTGAACGCAGCCGATCTTCTAATGTTGGTATTTCCTTGGGTGGTCGATCACTTGAAATCACAATTTGTTTATTTTCTTCATGTAAAGTATTGAAGGTATGGAAAAATTCCTCTTGAGTTGATTCTTTTCCAGCTAAAAATTGAATATCATCAATTAATAGAACATCAACTTTTCGATATTTATTGCGGAAAGCCTCTGCTTTATTGTCACGAATGGAATTAATAAATTCATTCGTGAATTTTTCAGATGATAAATAGACAACCTTTGCAGAAGGATTATGCTCTAAAACATAATGGCCAATCGCATGCATAAGGTGGGTTTTACCAAGTCCTACTCCACCATATATAAATAGTGGATTATAGGCTTTTGCTGGAGCTTCAGCTACTGCAAGTGAAGCAGCATGAGCAAAACGATTCCCTGAGCCGATGACAAACGTATCAAATGTATTTTTTTGATTAAGCATATTTAATGGTAGTTCAGGCTGATCATCGTCTTGTCTCATCCTTTTTACTTGGTTAGGAATAGGAAGTTCATCTTCACTTTTATTTTGAGGAATAATAAACTTTATTGCTAACTCTTCTCCGGTTATTTCGTAGAGAGTTCCAGAGATCAATGGGGAATAGCGTTGTTCTAGCCAATCACGGGCAAATTCATTTGGCGCTGTAATGACTAATCTATCACCTTGAAGAGAATCGGCCTTCGTTGATTTCAGCCATGTTTCATAACTGGGTTTGCTAATTTTCTTTTCGATATTAGCTAGAACATTATTCCAAAGATCCGAAATATTCTCCAATGGATTTCCCTCCTATCTTTTAAGAAATTTTTAAATGAATAAATAATGGATTTTGCAGTAAAAATACTCTAAATTTCTTCACGATCTCCAACATAAAAATAGAGGTTATACATCTGTACAACCTACATATTAATAAATATACAATGCCATGAATGTGGAAAAGTTATATAAGGAAGAAAAGTGGAATATCGACAATATCCACCATATGTGGACAAGGTTATACAACCCTTATGGATAATCTATCCACACTCTATCCACAATCTGTGGATAACAGGGTTTTGCTTTATGAATTATTAAGAGTGAAAACACAAATATAATAACAGATTTTCCTAGGGGGCGCAATGGCTTTAATTAATTTATCCACAAGTATAACATCTTGTTCAAAAAAATTGTCCACAGATGATGTATGTGTGAAAAAACTGTCAATATGTGTTGTGGATACAAAAAATGTGTCGGAAACTTATCCACAAAGGGAGAGAAGGAGGTTATATTACATTTTTATGAAAATACTCAGTGACATTTTTGAAAAAAAGAGTTAAAATTATTTAGTGTTTTTAAAAATATAATTTTTTGTTTGAGGAAATCACTAGAGCAAATTTGATAATGAGTTGACAACTATTAAGTCACCTCTTTATAATTATTAAGACTGTCTTTAACAGCTATTCCTCAGGGAGGTGTCATATAAATGAAAAGAACTTTTCAACCAAAGAAGCGTAAAAGAAGTAAAGTTCATGGATTCCGCAGTCGCATGAGTACTCCGAACGGACGTAACGTTCTAGCTCGTCGTCGTCGTAAAGGAAGAAAAGTATTATCTGCTTAGGCCACTGAAATGTCAGTGGTCTTTTTTTCAAGAAAGTATATATTTTGAAATAGAGAATTGTCTAGCTCCGGCGCCTACCAAGGCGCTTGCGCTTTTCTTACATACATAGATATTTTTGGGAGGTGTAAATGACATTGAAAAAAGAGTATCGCGTGAAAAAAAATAAAGAATTCCAAGAAGCCTTCAAAAAGGGGAAGTCATTTGCAAATCGCCAATTTGTTGTCTATTCTCTAAAAAAACCAGAGCAAGAACATTTTCGCATAGGTCTATCAGTTAGTAAAAAGATTGGAAATGCTGTCGTAAGAAATCAAATCAAAAGATATATTCGTCAAGCTTTTCATGAGCTGGAGAACGATTTACATAATCAGTTTGATTATATAATTATTGCTCGGAAGCCTACAGCTGATATGGAATTCCATGAAATAAAAAAGAGCTTAACTCATGTATTAAAACTTTCAAAAGTTTTTCAAAGTGGGAAAAATTAAGTAAAGCTGTTTTTTTGAGGAATAAATAAATTAAAAATGTTAAACTACTTTTAAGTATAACAAAAGGACAAGGATTGAAAGTTTAGATTTTACTATCTTTAAAGCATTAAGGAGGAACACGTTTGAAAAAGAGAATAATTTTATTGGTCGGTTTGATTTTCATGATAGCGCTTTTATCCGGCTGTACGGAAATTAATCAACCGATTACCTCTCAAAGTGAGGGCTTCTGGAATAAATACATCGTCTATCCACTTTCATTGTTTATTATTAAGGTTGCCGAGTTTTTTAAAGGCTCATCATCTCCAGAAGGAAGCTATGGTTTATCGATCATTATTGTTACACTTATTATTCGTTTATTCATGCTTCCATTAATGATTAAACAAACAAGAAGCTCGAAAGCCATGCAAGCCATTCAGCCGGAAATGCAGAGGCTGCGTGAAAAGTATAGCTCAAAGGATCAAAAAACACAGCAAAAGCTACAACAGGAAACAATGGCATTATTTCAGCAGCATGGTGTCAATCCATTAGCTGGATGCTTCCCATTAATAATTCAAATGCCTGTATTAATTGGATTTTATCATGCTATTTCTCGTACACAGGAAATTAAAGCACATTCTTTTTTATGGTTTCAATTAGGTACGCCAGACCCGCTATATATATTGCCTCTCGTAGCTGGTGTCACAACTTTTATTCAACAAAAGTTGACAATGGCTGGAACAGCGAATCAAAATCCGCAAATGGCGATGATGCTTTGGCTAATGCCAATCATGATTATTGTCTTTGCGATTAAATTTCCTGCTGCACTTTCTTTATATTGGGTAGTGGGAAACATCTTCATGATTGTACAGACGTATTTTATTAAAGGTCCGGAGTTGAAAATGTCAGCTACCGGTAAATCAGGAGGAGCTAAAAAGTGAAACAAGTAACTGCTACGGGGATTACCGTCGAAGAAGCAGTAAAATCCGCTTTAGATCAGTTGCAGACTACTGAAGATCGTACTGAGATTACAATCGTCGATGAAGGTAAAAAAGGTATTTTTGGTATCTTTGGAACACGCCCAGCAATTGTAAAAGTTGTTAAAAAGCTTGATCCAATTGAAGAGGGCAAGAAATTTTTGTTAGATGTTGGCTTGAAAATGGGTTCTCCGATTGAAGTGGAAGCCATTGCCGAGGGGAGAAACGTTCAATTTATTCTAACTGGGGAAAAAATCGCTATTATGATTGGAAAAAGAGGGCAAACATTGAACTCTTTACAATATTTAACACAGCTTGTGATGAATCGATTCTCTGATCAATATTTAAACGTTTTGTTAGATGCTGAAGATTATCGAAGAAGAAGAAATGATACACTCATTCAACTCGCTGATCGACTCGCACAAAAAGCGATTAATACAGGGAAAAACGTCGCATTAGAACCAATGCCATCGTATGAACGTAAGGTTATTCATACTGCTCTAGCAGAAAACAAACGAATAAAAACATATTCTGTTGGGAATGATCCTAATCGTCATCTTGTTATAACTCCAAATAAGTAATAGTTTTTAAATGGCTGTTTATGTCGCCGCTAACGACATGAACAGCCATTTTTTTATGCTTTCACAAAACAAACCTGTTAGGATAACAATGCTATTATTGTTATTCACATGTGGATAAGTTAAAATAGAGCGTACTAATTATTTTATGTTGTGGATAGAACTAAAAAACAGTTGCTATTTATCCTTGTGGATAATCTGTGATAAATTCCTTTTTTAATAAAAGGGTATGTGATAAGCTAATAAATTGAGGAATTGTCAATCAAGTGAAATTTAAAATAAATAAATTTAGTTAGAAAAGAGAGGTGGAAGAATTGGAATTCGATACAATTGCTGCGATTTCGACACCGATGGGAGAGGGAGCAATCGCAATTGTGCGATTAAGCGGTGATGAAGCGATTGGAATTGCAGATAAATTGTTTAATGGTGTTGGGGGAAAGAGGATTAAAGAGGTTTCTTCACATACGATACATTATGGACTAATAATTGATCCGAAAACGAGTGAAACGGCTGAAGAAGTAATGATATCCGTAATGAAGGGTCCGAAAACGTTCACGAAAGAGGATGTTGTCGAAATTAATTGCCACGGTGGAGTCGTATCTGTTAATCGTGTGCTGCAATTAGTTTTAAATCATGGAGCTCGACTTGCAGAACCAGGAGAGTTTACAAAGAGAGCATTTCTAAATGGACGAATTGATTTATCACAGGCAGAAGCTGTAATGGATTTGATTCGAGCGAAAACGGATCGGGCTATGAATATGGCTCTTGGACAAATGGAAGGAAGACTTTCAAGGCTAATCGGTAAATTGCGACAAGAAATACTAGAAACACTTGCACAAGTAGAGGTAAATATTGATTATCCAGAGTATGATGATGTTGAAGAGATGACACATCATCTTCTTATTGAAAAAAGTACTTATGTAAAAAAGGAAATCGAGAAACTACTTCGTACGGCACAACAGGGGAAAATATTACGTGATGGATTATCGACTGTGATTATAGGACGTCCAAATGTCGGGAAATCATCGCTCTTAAATAGTCTTGTTCAGGAGAATAAAGCAATCGTGACAGATGTCCCAGGTACAACTCGCGATGTTATTGAAGAGTATGTGAATGTACGTGGCGTACCATTGCGTCTTTTAGATACAGCAGGAATTAGAGAAACAGAAGATATCGTTGAACGTATTGGTGTGGAAAGGTCCCGACAAGTATTAAAAGAAGCGGACCTTATTTTGCTTGTTCTTAATTATGCAGATGATTTTACGGAAGAGGATATGCAGCTCTTTCAAGCAGTGAATGGGATGGATGTTATCGTGATCGTTAATAAAACAGACCTCCCTCAAAAAATAAATATGAGCCAACTACGCGAACTTTCGGGTAATCATAAACTAATTACAACTTCTCTATTAGAGGATAAGGGAGTTGACGAACTAGAGGAAGCGATTGCCTCTTTATTTTTCACAGGGGCAATTGATGCAGGGGATATGACCTATGTTTCTAACAGTCGTCATATTGCTCTCCTTAATCAAGCATTTCATTCCATTGAAGAAGCTTTATTGCAAGTTGAAATGGGAACACCTATAGACATTGTGCAGATTGATTTAATTAGGACTTGGGAATTACTTGGTGAAATAACTGGAGATAGTGTTCACGACAGTTTAATCGATCAGTTATTTTCCCAATTTTGTTTAGGGAAATAGAGGAACGCAGGCTAAAAGCGCCACGTCCTGTGGCAACGCCTGCACTAGCACGTCCTGTGCGTTGAAAGGAGGCAGCATCATGCCATATGAAGCTGGAACTTATGATGTTATAGTAGTTGGCGCTGGTCATGCGGGCTGTGAAGCTGGCCTTGCATCCGCCCGAATTGGAGCAAAAACATTAGTCATTACAATAAATTTAGATATGATTGCTTTTATGCCATGTAATCCATCAGTCGGTGGCCCAGCCAAAGGAACGGTCGTAAGAGAAATCGATGCACTTGGTGGAGAAATGGCGAAAGTACTTGATAAAACGTATATCCAAATGCGCATGCTAAATACAGGAAAAGGTCCTGCTGTTCGAGCATTGCGTGCCCAGGCTGACAAGTTCATGTACCAGCATGAAATGAAAAAGGTTTTAGAAAACGAACCAAATCTAACTCTTACTCAAGGTATGGTAGAACGATTAATCATTGAAGATGGTATTTGTAAAGGTGTTATCACGAAAACAGGTGCGATGTATCATGCAGAAGCGGTCATTATTACAACTGGTACTTTTTTAAGAGGGGAAATTATCCTCGGTGAGCTTAAATATTCAAGCGGACCTAATAATCAGCAGCCATCAATTAAATTATCCGAGCATTTAGAGGAAATGGGCTTTGCTTTAGATCGTTTTAAGACAGGTACACCTCCTCGAATAAATGGAAATACAATTGATTATAGTAAAACGGAAATTCAGCCTGGTGATGATGAACCTCATGCTTTTTCATATGAAACAACTGAGTATATTACCGATCAACTTCCGTGCTGGTTAACTTATACAAGTGAGAGAACACATCAATTAATCGACGAGAATTTGCATCGTTCCCCCATGTATTCAGGAATGATTAAAGGGAGAGGACCACGTTATTGTCCTTCGATTGAAGATAAGGTCGTTCGTTTCCATGATAAGCCACGTCATCAAGTTTTTCTGGAGCCAGAAGGTAGAAATACAGAAGAGGTCTATATTCAAGGTTTATCAACGAGTTTACCAGAGGAAGTTCAGCATGAGCTAATTAGAAGTGTTCCAGGATTAGAAAATGCGCAAATGATGCGGCCTGGCTATGCGATTGAATATGATGCGATTGTTCCGACTCAGCTTTGGCCTACTTTAGAAACGAAGAAAGTGAAGAATCTTTATACAGCTGGGCAAATTAATGGAACATCAGGCTATGAGGAAGCAGCAGGTCAAGGTTTAATGGCTGGTATTAATGCTGCCTTAAGAATTCAAGGAAGAGAAGAAGTCGTTTTAAGTCGTTCAGATGCCTATCTTGGAGTTATGATTGATGACTTAATTACAAAGGGAACAAGTGAACCATACCGTTTACTTACATCTCGAGCTGAGTATCGTTTATTACTGCGACATGATAATGCAGATTTGCGCTTAACAGAGCTAGGTCATTCAATCGGATTAATTCGTAAAGAACGATATGAAAAGTTTTTAGCAAAAAAACAGAAGATCGAAGAAGAAATTAAAAGATTGAAAAATATAATTCTGAAACCATCAAATGATGTTCAAGAATTAATTAAGCGTTTAGGTGGAAGTGAATTAAAAGATGGGATTCGTGCCGCTGATCTTTTAAAACGGCCTGAAATGACTTATGAATATATAAATGAGCTTATTCCGAGTGATGCCGGGCTTTCGCATGAGGAAGAAGAACAAGTTGAGATTCAAATAAAATATGAAGGCTATATTGATAAATCGCTGCAGCAAGTGGAAAGATTAAAGAAAATGGAAGATAAGAAGATTCCAGAGAACATTGATTATGATGCAATTACTGGACTTGCGACTGAAGCAAGACATAATTTAAAGGAAGTACAGCCATTATCGATTGCACAGGCATCAAGGATTTCTGGTGTAAATCCTGCTGATATTTCGATTTTGCTCATTTATTTAGAGCATGGTCGAATCGCAAAAACTGTATAAGCTTGAGGCAATGCTGGACAAATAGGGAAAGGATTGACCAATGGATACTGAACAATTTATCGCCATGCTTTCAGAGAAGGGGATTCCCCTTTCTGAAAAGCAAATGGAGCAATATGAGATTTACTATTCTACTCTTGTAGAGTGGAATGAAAAAATGAATTTAACAGCGTTAACAGATAAATCAGATGTTTATTTAAAGCATTTTTATGATTCGCTAACGGCTGGATTTTACTATGATTTTACCCAGCCTTTAACACTTTGCGATGTTGGAGCGGGAGCGGGATTTCCAAGTCTGCCAATAAAAATTGCTTTTCCAAATTTACAAATTACAATCGTAGATTCTTTGAATAAACGAATTGGTTTTTTAGAGCATTTGTCAAAAAAAATCGGTTTAACGGATGTTCGTTTCATTCACGATCGAGCGGAAACTTTTGGTCAAAAGAAGGAGCATCGGGAAGTGTATGATGTTGTTACAGCGCGGGCTGTCGCAAAGCTATCCGTATTGAGTGAACTTTGCTTGCCTCTCGTTAAAGTAGGTGGGACATTTATAGCGCTAAAGGGTGCGAGTGCAGCCGAAGAATTAACTGCTGGGAAAAAGGCTGTTGCTATATTAGGGGGAAGGTTAGAAAAAACGTATTCTTTTACTCTCCCTGAAGAGGATAGTGAAAGAAATATTATTATTATTCATAAAGAAAAATCCACACCAAAAAAGTATCCGAGGAAACCTGGCACTCCGAATAAAACTCCACTAGAATAGAGGTAATGTTAAAATAGTGCTGTTAAATCAATAACATTTATTCGAAATTATGCTATATTTAGGCAGGACTTGCTGGAGAAATAGAGAAATATGTAATTAGGGAGTTTTGTAAAGGTGGTGCAGGGGATGAAGCATTCTTTCTCACGCTTTTTTGGAATTGGTGAAAAGGAAGAGCAAGCATCAGCAAATATAACAAATGAACATGTAGAATTGGAAAAAATGGAGGAATTTGAAGAAGTAAAGAGAATCCCGATTAACAGCATCGTTCCTAACCGTTTTCAGCCGAGAACGGTATTTGATGACGAGAAGATTGAAGAATTGTCACGGACGATCCACACTCACGGCATTATTCAACCAATCGTTGTAAGGGAACTTGAAGATGGCCAGTTTGAAATTATTGCCGGTGAGCGTAGATGGCGGGCAATGAAGAAGCTAAATTGGGATGAGGTTCCTGCTATTGTTAAAAATCTCAATGATACAGAGACAGCATCTGTCGCGTTAATAGAAAATCTCCAAAGGGAAGAATTATCTCCAATTGAGGAGGCAATTGCCTATGGAAGATTGCTAGAATTGCATAATTTAACACAGGAAGCATTAGCCCAACGACTAGGAAAAGGGCAATCAACAGTTGCGAATAAGCTTAGATTATTGAAGCTTCCCCAAGAGGTTCAAGACGCCCTGTTATGTAAAGCAATCACTGAGCGTCATGCACGTGCGCTTATTCCGTTAAAAAACTTGGAAAAGCAAATTAAGCTGCTAAATGAAATTATCGAGAAAAACTTAAATGTTAAACAGACAGAAGAGCGTGTTGTGAGGATTCTTGAACAAGGGAATGCTAAAACGAAGCCAAAAAGAAAAGCATTTAGTAAGGATATCCGAATCGCTGTTAATACCATTCGTCAATCCTTATCAATGGTTTCTGAAAGTGGGATTAATTTAGACTCTCAAGAAGAAGAATTTGATGATTTCTACCAAATTACGATCAAAATTCCGAAAAAAAAATAGATAAGAAAAAGGAATTAAACAGCATCTTGTTTAATTTCTTTTTTTTTTATGTCTTATTCATGATAAAATAGACTACATGATTGCAAGTTTACAAATTAAATATTTAGCTCTTTAAAATAGACATTAAAAGAGGAAAGTAGGTGATTTCGTGGGTAAAATAATTTCAATTGCAAACCAGAAGGGCGGAGTAGGAAAAACGACAACATCTGTTAATCTTAGTTCATGCTTAGCCTACATAGGGAAGAAAGTATTACTCGTCGATATCGATCCTCAAGGGAATGCCACAAGTGGTATTGGGATAGAAAAAGCAGATGTTGAACAATGTATTTATGATGTATTGGTTGATGATGTTGAAGCAATTAAGGTTATTAGACCAACCTCTGTAGAAAATTTATATACGATACCTGCAACAATTCAGCTTGCTGGAGCTGAAATTGAATTAGTGCCAACGATTTCAAGAGAGGTCCGCTTAAAACGTGCATTAGAAGAGGTTAAGGAGCAATTCGATTATATTATCATCGATTGTCCCCCATCACTTGGTCTACTAACACTAAATTCATTAACGGCTTCTGACTCCGTTATCATTCCTGTACAATGCGAGTATTATGCACTTGAAGGTCTTAGTCAGCTTTTGAATACGGTTCGCCTTGTACAAAAGCATCTCAATCATGATTTGAAAATTGAAGGTGTTTTATTGACGATGTTAGATGCACGAACAAATTTAGGCTTACAGGTAATTGATGAGGTAAAGAAATATTTTAAAGAGAAGGTATATAAAACGATTATTCCTCGGAATATTAGGCTTAGTGAAGCACCAAGCCATGGCAAACCAATTATTACCTATGATCCGAAATCACGCGGAGCGGAAGTATATTTAGAATTGGCAAAGGAAGTGGTTGAGAATGGCTAAAGGTTTAGGAAAAGGACTTAATGCTTTTTTCTCAAACATGGAATCAACAACCGATGAAACAGTTAGAGAAATCAAAATGAAAGAGCTTAGACCAAATCCTTATCAGCCTAGAAAAACATTTGAGAAAGAGGCAATTGAAGAATTGAAGCAATCAATTCTTCAGCATGGAATCCTTCAGCCAATTATTGCAAGGAAGACGATAAAAGGCTATGAAATTGTTGTTGGTGAACGGCGATATCGCGCTGCCAAAGCAGCTAAATTAGATACGATTCCAGCTGTGGTGAGAGAATTGTCTGAACAGCAAATGATGGAACTAGCCGTCTTAGAAAATTTACAGCGTGAGGATTTAACTCCAATAGAAGAAGGCGCTGCTTACCAGCTTTTAATGGAGAAATTAAATCTAACACAAGAAGAAATGGCAAAACGTTTAGGGAAAAGTCGTCCTCATATAGCGAACCATATCCGTCTACTTTCTTTGCCTCCAAACATTCAGGCCCTCATTTCTGAAGGAAAAATATCAATGGGACATGGGCGAGCACTGTTAGGATTGAGAAAAAAAGATAAGCTAATGGCTCTCGTTGAAAAAACAATGAAAGAATCATTAAATGTCCGTCAGCTGGAAAAATTGATTCAACAGCTCAATGATGTTTCACGTGAAACAAAAAAGCCTGAAAAGAAAAAGGATGTTTTTATAAAGGAACAGGAATCATTTTTGCGGGAAAGATTCGGAACGAGTGTTCATATTAAACAAGCAAAGAATAAAGGAAAGATTGAAATCGAATTTTTTTCAAAAGAGGATTTAGAAAGAATTCTCGAACTTCTTGACTTAGAGAGTTAAGCTTAAACCAATATGATAGTTTAGTAAGGTGAAGGTATGTTTATACTTGGAACACTTGTAAATGGATTGCTTATTATTATTGGTACGCTGCTAGGGAAGATATTCAATCGAATTCCCGAGAAAATAAAAGGAACTGCGATGCATGCGATCGGCCTAGCAGTAATCGTACTAGGATTACAAATGGGCTTAAAAAGTGAGAATTATTTAGTCGTTATTTTGAGTCTTGTTTTCGGGGCAGTGATCGGAGAGTATTTTGATTTAGAAGAGAAGCTAAATGCCCTAGGAAATTGGCTTGAAAAAAGGATGGGTTCTAAGCAGGGAAATGGGAGTATTTCACAGGGTTTTGTGACCGCAACCTTAATTTTCATGATTGGGGCAATGGCAATTATCGGAGCATTAGATAGCGGAATTAGAGGGGATCACGGTGTCCTTTATACAAAATCTATTCTGGATGGCTTCACATCTTTAATATTAACGACAACATTAGGAATTGGTGTTTTGTTTTCTGCCTTTCCTGTTATGCTTTATCAAGGTACGATTGCTTTGTTTGCTACGCAAATTGATCGTTTTGTTCCTCAAGAATTAATGGATAGCTTTATTACTGAAATGACTGCTACAGGAGGAGTCATGATTTTGGCGATCGGTTTGAATTTAGCAGGAATTACAAAAATAAGGGTAGGAAACTTGCTTCCAGCTATCATTGTCACTGGACTGATCGTAACGATTATTTATTATTATCGGCTATTCTTTTAAAAAGCGGGGAATTAATATGAAATATTCCCCGCTTCCATTATGCTTCTGTTTCTTGTTTATCTTCTAATTCCCATTGATTTGTTGTGGTGAAATATTTCGGATGATAGGAAA
>JAEWDX010000387.1 GCA_023389895.1 Bacillota bacterium | reverse complement strand
GTGATGATGCAGCTATTCTTGGAGGAATTGCTCTCTTTGAAGAACAGCCCGTAACAATTGTTGGACATCAACGCGGAAAATCAACTAAAGAAAATATTCGACGAAATTTTGGTATGCCACACCCTGAAGGATATCGTAAGGCATTACGCTTAATGAAGCAAGCTGAGAAATTTAAGCGCCCAATTATTTGTTTTATTGATACAAAAGGAGCCTATCCGGGTAAGGCAGCCGAGGAACGCGGCCCAAGTGAAGCCATTGCTAGAACTCTCTCTGAAATGGCGATTGTAACAGTTCCAGTTATTAGTATTGTTATTGGGGAAGGCGGAAGTGGGGGTGCAATTGCATTAGGGGTAGCTAATCGCGTCTTTATGTTAGAGAACTCAACGTATTCGGTTATCTCGCCTGAAGGGGCTGCATCGATCTTATGGCGAGATGGTAGCCTAGGGAAGCAAGCTGCAGAAGCAATGCGGATAACAGCATCTGACTTAAAAGAGCTTGACGTTATTGATGGAATAATCCCTGAAATAACGGGTGGAGCACACCGCAATGTTGTGAAGCAAGCATTTTATATAAAAGAATGTATAAGCGTCACACTAAAAGCATTAAATTCCCTAAATGGCGAACAATTAATTGAAGATCGCTATGAGAAATTCAGAAAGATTGGACAATATACAGAAGCTTAAATTCATTTTTAGGTTTTTGGACATGTGAATTTGTTCGTAAAGAGAGAAAAATTGTTTCTTAAATAAATTAATATCCCAATGATGGAAGAAAAAAGAGTTGTAGTTTGTAAAAAAGATTGATCATTTATAATATAGTTCGATTATAAAAGATCGATATTTTGTAATATAGTTTGATAAAAATAATTTCGCATTTAAATAAAACCCATTCATTTTGATCAAACTTTTATCAAAATGCGTGGGTTTCTTCTATTATAAAATCAACATTTGCAACAAACTTTTAATCAAACTTTATTCCAAACCAACATGAGCTAATATCGATTCTATTTAGAAAATCGTGAATTAAAGCCTAAAAAGTTAATTATAATAATTCTACTATATTGGTTTATTTTGTATTTCTGATGGTTTATTATTTTGACAATTAAGTAAAGTTTAGATTTTGGTGTCTATGTACAAGCGATTTCGTCTCACTGTTTATAGTATACTTTTTACTGATATACAACTTCCTATAATTTATATTATGTAAACTAAAATTATTTGATGTGGAGAAGGGCTTAGATACGTCAAATACCCATAATTGCAGAAACAACTCCACTCATACCAACAGAAGGAACAAACTGTTTCTGGGGCTCTCCCTCTGTTTCAACTACTGGTAACATAAAAACAACATTTTCTTTATCAAAGTTCATAAAATCTTCGTCTCCTTATCCAATTTCATCATATCCAACTTCTACTTCAGTAAGTAATTGGATTCTATTTTGTGTCTCAATATCTATACTTAAACGAGCACCTTAAAACTAATGCCTTTTCAGTCCGTAAATGCTTTGACGGTCTGTTTACAAACGCTATAAGAAAAAAACAGCCATACTAGATGTAACATAACACCTAATCCGGCTATCTTATTATTTCAATTTATTAGAAATTTATATTCTACAATTATATTTCAACCTCTGTTTCAGACAAATTCAATGCTTTTCCGCCTACCTTTACCTCAATAATTTCTTTCCCTTGAGTGGTTAACGCTATAACTATTTCCGAAGGTTTTTTCATACAGTAACCTTGCTCAACAGATATATTAATAACATGTTCAGGTTTGATTTTACCATATTTATATAGATAACATGAAAGGGCACCATTGGATGTACCAGTTGCTGATTCTTCAGGAATTCCATATAAAGGTGCCAAATTTCTACAGTGAGCATTTGAACCCTTTAGTGATTCAAGGGTAAAAATATGATAACCAATGGTATTATATTTACTGCTGATATTTGTTACTTTTTCAAAATCTGGCTTTATAGAATTTAATATATCTAAGTTTCTAATCGGTACAAGTATATCCCTAAGGCCAGTAGATACAATTTGCACTGGTAGATCCCCCAACATTTCATCTATAGTAATATTTAAGGAATCTGCAATTTCCTCCTTGTCTATTATTTCATAATAGCTTGGAGCATTTTGATCCATCATAATTGATAGGTCTTCCATTACTTCTACATTTAAAATTCCAGCCTTTGTTTCTTGAGAATATTTTCCTGGTTTAATATATCCTTGGCTTGAAAGTGTATAGAACGCTGCTATCGTTGCATGGCCACAAAGATCAACCTCTTCATTAGGTGTAAAGAATCTAACCTTGAAGTCAGCAAGGTCTGACTTCATGACAAAAGCAGTCTCACTAAAACCGATGATACCTGCTATTTTTTTCATGTCCTCATCTGATAGATAATCAGCGCTAAGTACCACTCCGGCAGGGTTCCCTCCCTCAATGGATTTTGCAAATGAATTTAATGTATAAACTTTTAATTTCATAATATGATCCCTCCAAACTGTATATCGATTTTATATTTGCACGATTGTCCCAACATTCATTTCTTCTGCTTTTGATACAATATATTTTGAAACTGCAAGATCCTGCAATGCTATGCCAGTACTATCAAAAATCGTAATTTCTTCATCACTTGTACGTCCTTTCGCATTTCCAAGTATGAATTGTCCGATTTCAGTCAAATTGTTTTTGCCTAATATACCAGCCCTTATAGCACTTTGTGTTTCTCCAACTGTCGATGCTTGTGTAATATCATCTACATATACAGAAGCTACCTCAAAGATCTTTTCATCTATTTCCTGTTTTCCAGACATGTCTGCCCCCACACAGCTGAAATGTATGCCTGGCTTAATCCACTCCTTAAAAATCAGTGGTTTTCGCGAAGGCGTTATCGTAATTACTGCATCGGTTTCTTCCAAAGCTTTCACTGGATTTTCTACAGCTACAAACTGAACTGACTCAATTCTTTGTTTCCAGCTCTTATTATAAGTATCGTTGATATCATTTATGATTTTATCTAGTTCCGTCTTTATTGAATACTGGAATTTTGATGCATTTTCATATTTTACGGGGTCATATATATATACCTTGTTGATTGTCTGAACTTGAGATAGAGTGGCTGCTATTTGAAAAATCGCCTGAACTCCTGTACCTACAATCATTAGTGTTTTTGAATCTTGTTTTGACAGGTGTTTCACGCCTATTGAACCTGCTGCTCCAGTACGCATTCCTGTCAAATAACTTGCGTTGAGCATTGCCTTAGGAAACCCATTCTTCAAATCAAATAACATAGTCAGCCCAGTTATAGCTGGAAGCCCTTGATTTTTATTATCACCAAACCATGAAACGAGTTTTAATCCAAACACATCTTCTTCATTAAGCATCCCTGATTTAATATCCATTTCTGCCCTACCCTCAAAAATCACCTCAGATACCATGGAGAATAGTCTCACCTGATTGTTGGCTTTAAGCGCATAGGCTTTTTCTACACATGCTACTGTATTCTTGATATCAAGAATGTTCTTAACATCATTATCACTTAGAATTCTTATTGGTACCATAGTTATCATTCTCCTTTAAAATTTTAATATCTGTTAATGTAATTGTATTTGAACAACAACAAAAAGTCTCCAACCATTCTTGGTTGTTATTTAACCAACCAAATGATATTGTAAAAGCACTATGATTTTGGAGGAATTTTATGTTGGATATCAACTGGAGACCTGATAGAAATAATCCTTATCGATTGAATATACAGATTGTTAACTTCATAAAAGATAAAATAGCAACTGGAGAATGGCCAGTTGGTTTCAAATTGCCAAGTCAGCGGACACTTTCTGAAATTTTCTGTGTAAACAGAAGTACCGTAGTATCTGCCCTTGAACAGCTGGCAGCTGAAGGCCTTATTAGCGGTAATGCTGGTGGAGGTACAAAAGTAATAAACAATACATGGACATTAATGTCCATTAATC
>JAEWDX010000299.1 GCA_023389895.1 Bacillota bacterium | reverse complement strand
GTGTACATTATCCAAGTGATGTCATTGCTGGATTTGCTGCAGGAGGGGCATGGCTAGCTGTTTGTATAATGGGGTGGATGATAATTACAGGAAGTTGGCGGGCTTTTGAAAAAGAATAGGTGCTTTTTTTGTTTACCCGATGGAGCTACTGTTCAATAAGTTAGCTCCATCAAGCAATTTTTTTCCTTCACTATGCTGTTAAATTCAAGAATAGCTACTTATTTAATTTTTCCATTTTTCATTATTAGGTCCCAATTTTCGCCATGATTCATCGATTGATAAACATCAAATAAATAAGTTGAAAATGATAGCGTTTGATCATTTTTATAATCGACAGCGATATATGTGATCGGATTATCATAATTTAAAAAGGGAAGATCGAGCGTCACTTCATTTAATGTATTTAAATCCATTTCATAAAATAAAACTTTATTATTTTTGACAGCTGCATAATAAAGGTAGTTCTCAGACAATGCTAGTGCAGTTACCATGACTGGCTCCGTTACTAACCTCATATGATCGCCCTTATCTTCGGACAAGTAGATGCCGCTTCTTGTTGCCATCGCCATCATTTGCTCATTTGTTGGATGTGTAGCGATCATACCAACAGTATCAGCATGCAAATCGTTTAGCAAAAGTGGTTCCCATGATTGTCCTTCATCCTCTGAACGGTACACACCAGCTTTAAGGACGGGATTCTCCTTCTCATTAATTACATAAAGAATATTTGTATCATATCCTGCCGAAAGAAAATGAAAGTCACCCTCCCCATAAAAGGCGAGATCTACGAAAGTGGCTCCTTTATCCGTGCTTTTAATTAAGCCTAACGGGTCTTTAAAATTTGTACCTTTCTCGGGGTGTCCACTTGCATAAAAGCCATCCTTTGTTGCTTGAAACCCTACATATTCATGATTTTCGGAATTTCCTTCCAACCATTCATTATTCGTGAAAACTTTTAAACCTTCTTGTGTGGCGAGATACAATCCATTATCATTTCCAGGGTAGCCGATGCCATAAATTTGCTCAATTCTTCCTGCTGCTGCCTTTGTGAATGCAAATTCATTGGCTTGAGCTTGTTCTTTCTCATGATTTATGTTTTTACTTTCTTCATTGGAGGTGCAGCCAGTTAAGATTAATGTGATTGTAACGAAAAAAGAAAGAAAAAATGGCTTAGTCATCGTCTCACTCCATCTAAATATTTATTCATAAATTCTGATCATGTATTTATTTTTCATACTAACGGAAATATTGGGAATGAGCAAAGGATTGAACCGAAAAGCAGCCTTATGAAAATTTTAAAATTTAGATCGATAGCCTATACAGTTAGCGATAAATCAACATATTTTATAAAGACAAGGTACATTATTTGAATTAGATGAAGGAGGTTGAAAAAGATGCCTTATGGATATCCTGGATATCCTTACAACTTCGCCTGTCCCTCTCCCGTATATCCAGCTCCCTATTTTGGTGGCGGAGGATTTTGGTTAGCACTAGCAGTTATCTTGCTAATTCTACTAATTGTATTTGGAGGGGTATTTTTTCAAAGTGATTGTTGCTAGAAAAAGTCATCGGGAGGAAAGCATCTTGCTTTCTCCTTAGAAAAAAGTTGGACAATCTTATAGATAGAAATTTCGAAAAAGTTAATTTATACTTTAGATGGAAGTTAATCATAAGGAGGAGCCAAAATGACAACAAAAATGTATTCACCAATTTGGGATTTAGATGTCTTTTTTAAAGGTGGAAGTGATTCTCCAGCCTTTATCGAACATTTAGCAGAAACAGAAAAGGAAATCGAAGCTTTTAAAACATATGTACATAATTGGGAACAAACGAATTCAATCATAGATACTGTCGAGCTTGCTAATATCATCAAAGCATTTGAATCAGGAACGAAAAAAATCCGTGAAGCAAGTGCGTTTGTAAGCTGTCTTCAGGCGCAAAATATCAAGGACAAAAAAGCGGATGAACATCGGGCAAAATTAACAACGCTAAATGCGTCCTTTCAATCTGCTTTAACAATATTAGATGAGAAGCTCGCTAAATACGATGCTCCAGTATGGGGTAAGCTGATGAGTTCAGCTGAATTATCTGAGTTATCCTTCATTCTCACAGAAAGAAGACTAGCTGCTACGGAAAAGCTCTCGCAACAGGAAGAAAGTTTAATCAACTCTTTAGCAATTGATGGCTATCATAGCTGGAGTCAGTTATATGATTTAGTTGTCGGCAATATTAAGATTCCGTTTCAGGAAAACGGGGAAGATCAGCTGTTATCGGTTGGTCAGGCTGCGAATAAATTTTCAAATCCTGAGCGGAAGATTCGCCATCAAATCTTTGAGAAATGGGAAAACGCTTGGGAGCAACAGTCGGATTATTTAGCAAGGGCTTTAAATCATTTGGCTGGCTTTAGGTTAAATGTTTACAAAGAGCGGGGCTGGGAAGAAGTATTGAAGGAGCCGCTTGCGATTAATCGCATGGAAAATGAAACGCTTCAGACAATGTGGAATGTAATCGCGAAAAACAAGCAACCACTCGTGAGATTTTTGAATAGAAAGGCAGAGTTGCTTGGTTTAGATAAATTAAGCTGGTATGATCTTGATGCCCCCATTGATCGCACAGAGACGAAGGTTTCTTATCAGGAGGGTGCAGAATTCATTATCGAGAATTTTGCTCAATTTGGTGAGGAAATGGCTTCATTTGCGAAGATGGCATTCGAAGAAAAATGGATTGAAGCAGAAGATCGACCTGGGAAGCGTCCAGGTGGTTTCCATACTTACTTCCCTGAAAGCAGTCAATCAAGAATTTTCATGACTTATTCAGGAACACCTTCGAATATATCAACATTGGCTCATGAGCTTGGCCATGGTTTTCACACATATGCGATGAGAGATCAAGCGTTATTGAACCGTAATTATGCGATGAACGTAGCGGAAACAGCGTCAACTTTTGCTGAAATGATCGTTTCTGATGCTTCTGTGAAAAATGCCAAATCAAAGGAAGAAAAAATTGCTCTCCTAGAAGATAAAATTCAAAGATCAGTTGCATTATTAATGAATATTCATGCGCGCTTCTTATTTGAAACAAGGTTTTATGAGGAGCGGAAAAATGGCATGGTAACTGTTGAAAGATTAAATAAGCTAATGGAAGAGGCACAGAAGGAAGCCTATGGCAGTGCACTTTCAGAGTATCATCCATCATTTTGGGCTTCAAAGATGCATTTCTATATTACTGGTGTGCCATTTTATAACTTTCCATATACTTTCGGCTTCTTATTTTCTCTTGGAATTTATGCGGAAGCACTTGAGGAAGGCA
>JAEWDX010000272.1 GCA_023389895.1 Bacillota bacterium | reverse complement strand
AGATAACGTGTTTCGGAGGAGTTTGGGTCTGTAAGAAATCCCATGATACTAAAATGATACCCCTTGATCCAGTCATCCTTTATTTCGGGATCCCCTGGGCGTATACCCAGTACTTCAATAGCTTTTTTAATTGCCTCGGGAGAATCAATTTTAATGTCAGAAACAGCATACTGCCCTTTCCGAAGTAAATTGTTGTTGTCCTTGCTCACCCGGGCATCGACTTTTCCATCCTTGATATATAGGTCAATATTAATATTACCCTTCTTGCTGCCAAACTGAAGATTCCACGCATTTCTTTTACCGTCCGCACCATCGGTTTTTCCTTGCGGCACAGTAGTATCATCCGTGCTTGTCAAATCGATAAGCAGAGGTTCTTCTTCTGTATACTTCTTTACCTCTTCATATCCAAGACGCAAAGCTTCCATCATGGTTAATATTTTCTTTTCGTTGGTCTTCTCGCTGCTTATTGACGTAGCCTGTTCCACTGGTTTGTTGGCAAAACCGTCGAATTGGCCGATCTTTAGTGCGTACAGTAGAAAGACTGCACTCGCAATCAATATAATAAAGCCTATGCCAACGTACCTATTCTTTAACATGTGTATTCTCCTAAGGTTATAAAGTTAGTTTACGACGAATGCCCATAATCAAGTTTGATGACCCCATACTTAATTACGGTCCGGGCTTTATGGGTGACGAACCATATGAAACACTTGGTGAAAAACTTTCCCTCCCTCCTTTCTTAGAAGGAAAACGCGAGTAGATTGAAAAGATCGTCAGACCGATTGATACAATGAGAAGTACGAAGGATTTTAATAAAGAAATCTAGGAAAAAAATAGGTCAGATATCCAAAACAAAAATTTAAAGGATATCTAACTTTTTGGATTCATTAGCAAATTCATTGAATTAACTTGATTATCAGTCTACAAATTAACTATTTTTCGGATGGACTGTTCATTAGATTCTCTTCCATTTGTTTTCGAAGAATAAATTTTTGAATTTTTCCGCTAGCATTTCGTGGTAGTGCATCTAAAAAGATATATTTTCTCGGACGTTTATAGTTTGCTAGTTGATTGCTAGTTTTACAATAGGCATCTAGTTCTTCCTCACTCACATTTGCATTCTTTCTTACAACAAAAGCCGTTACAGACTCACCCCAATAATCGTCTGGCTCACCAACAACCGCCACATCTAGAACGCTTGGATGACCGTGTAAAGCATCTTCAATTTCCCTAGGATAAATATTTTCTCCCCCACTTATAATCATGTCATCAACACGGTCATTTACCCAAAGATACCCTTCCTCATCTAAATAACCAATGTCCCCTGAATGATACCAGCCTTTATACATAGCGATTTCCGTCGCTTCAGGGCGTCCAAAATATTCCTTCATCATACACGGCCCTTGAACAATGATTTCCCCTGTTTCCCCAGCTAGAACGGTATTATTTGGATCTGATGGTCCATTCTCTCTTGTACGAACGATCCGAATTTCGTGATTTAAGCAAGCTTGACCCGCAGAGCCAGCTTTCGTAAGCTGATCAACCTCAGACAAAAAGGCAATGGCAGGTCCCATTTCAGTCATTCCATAGGCTTGAACGAGAGAAATGCCAAGACGATCATGACATGCATGGACAAGGGAAGGCGCCATTGGTGCAGCACCATATAATCCCAACTTTAAACTTGATAGATCATATTTATTTAAATCCTCCTGAAGAAGCATATTCCACATCGTAGGTGCAGCAAACAATTTCGTAATTCTTTCCTCTTCGATTAGTTCCAACACTGTCTTTGGATTGAATTGATGTAGAATTATATTCGTACCTCCAACTTGTACACGAGGTAGGAAAGCACAATGTAGCTCTGCACAGTGAAACATTGGTGCAGTTACAAGACCAATATCTAATGTCTCAAGTTTTGTAGAGTGAATGACAATTAAGCTTTGTTCAGCGATATTCCGATGCGTATGAAGGACCCCTTTTGGTCTGCCAGTTGTCCCGCTTGTATACATGATTGCATACAAATCATTTTCCCCAATCTCAATTGCAGGGGCCTTTATCGATGCAGCTTCAATTTTTTCTTGATAGCTTGCTGCATATGCTGGTTTATCTTCATCTATATACCAAAAAGAAATTTCACTAAAGCGATTTTCAAGAGCTGAAATGACTGGCTCTAATGCTTTTTCAAAAAGAACAATTTTCGGGGATGCATCTGTTAAAATATATGTAACTTCATCAGACATTAAACGAAAATTAATTGGGTTAAAGATCGCACCAATTTTGGCGCAAGCAAAAAAGGCAGTTGCTAATTCTTCTGTATTAAAAAGAAAAGTTGAAACACGATCACCCTTCTTAACTCCTTCGTTGATTAATGCATTGGCAAGACGATTTACTTGCTGGCTCCACCCCAAATAAGTATAACGAAGATTTTTCCTGGCATCATAAAGAGCTAGCTTGTTTGGGTAATTGGTTACTGTGAGATCGAAGATTTTCCCAATTGTAATCGAATTCATCCTATCTCCCTCCAAAAATTAATCTAAACGCTCAATTATTGTCGCATTTGCCATGCCATGTCCTTCACACATTGTTTGGAGTCCATAGTGTCCTCCTGTACGCTCTAGCTCGTGCATCATTGTCACCATTAGCCGTGCCCCACTTCCACCTAAGGGATGCCCTAATGCGATCGCTCCGCCATTCGGATTAAGCTTTTTCGGATCAGCTCCAGTTTCCTTAAGCCATGCTAGTGCCACAGGTGCAAAGGCTTCGTTAACTTCAAATACATCAATCTCATCAATTGATAATCCTGCTTTTTCAAGAGCCTTTTTAGTTGCTGGAATGGGTCCTGTCAACATTAATGTTGGATCAGAACCAACAACAGTGCGTGTATGAATGCGGAAACGCGGCCTCAGTCCAAGCTCATTAGCCTTCTCACGTGTCATTAATAATAAAGCAGCTGCTCCATCACTTATTTGACTCGAATTTCCTGCATGAATGACACCATCCTCTTTGAAGGAAGTCTTTAGTCCGGCTAACTTTTCCAACGAGGTCCCTTTTCTTGGTCCAGAATCTTCCTTAACAACCATGCTTGTTCCGTCCTCAAGAACGACTTCAATTAGGAGAATCTCCCTTTCAAAATAGCCATTCGCCTGAGCATGTAGTGCTTTTTGATGACTTTCTAGAGAAAATTGATCAAGTTGCTCACGTGAAAAACCATATTTTTCTGCAATTCGCTCTGCTGACAAACCTTGGTGGATCATTTCATATTTGTCTCTTAAAGCTTGGCTAAAGGGATTTGCACCATTATAGTTCGATCCCATTGGAACGCGGGACATACTTTCAACCCCACCAGCTATGACAACATCCATATCTCCAGCTAAAATAGCTTGGGCCGCAAAATGAACAGCTTGCTGACTAGAGCCACATTGCCGATCAATCGTAATCCCAGGAACTTCGATCGGAAAACCCGCAGT
Organism: Bacillota bacterium; assembly: GCA_023389895.1. GTDB lineage: Bacteria > Bacillota > Bacilli > Bacillales > Cytobacillaceae > Cytobacillus. Next base: position 5,778 of record JAEWDX010000272.1, on the reverse strand, counting down.
CAGTGCTGCTACTCTAGCAATATCCCCCGCCTGTTCTCCTGATTGGGTAACACAGCCTAATATCACATCCTCAATTAATGCTGGATCAATACCTGTCCGTTTTACTAATTCTTTTAAAACGATAGCGGCAAGCTCATCAGGACGAATATCCTTCAAGGCTCCATTTCTTCTTCCAACTGGTGTACGTATACCTTCTACAATGACTACTTCACGCATGATAACCCTCCTCTATAGCCCGAGATTTTTCGCAATGATCATTTTCATAATTTCATTCGTTCCTGCATAAATGCTAGCTACTGGAATATCACGATACCTTCTTGCAATCTCATATTCTTCCATATATCCATAACCACCGTAAAGCTGCATACATTCTGTCGCAATTTTTCTCGCATTCTCTGTTAGTTTCCATTTTGCCATTGATACTTTTGTAACGACATTTTCACCCGCAATATGTTCTGTGATCAATTGATCTAGGAAAGCCCTGCCCATTTCAATATCTGTTGCCATTTCAGCTAGTTTGAATTGTGTATTTTGAAAGGCGCTAATTGGTTTTCCAAATGCTTCACGGGTTTTCACATAGTCAATCGTCATTTGAAGCATGACCTCTGCTGCCGTTTGAGCTGCGATTGCCACAACTAGTCTTTCCTGCTGTAATTTATCCATCATATAAAGAAAGCCTTTCCCTTCCTCTCCAAGTAAGTTTGCTTTCGGTACACGACAATCCTCAAAAATCAACTCTGCCGTATCTTGCGAATGAAGGCCTACTTTATTTAGTTTCCTTCCCCGCGTAAATCCTGGCATCCCCCTTTCAATCATTAAAAGGCTTACTCCTTTATGCTTCGGAATAGCTGATGGATTCGTTTTCACTGCAACGACAATTAGATCAGCATGAATCCCATTCGTAATAAAGGTTTTTTGGCCATTGACAATATAATGGTCGCCTTCAAGCTTTGCTGTTGTTTTAATATTGGATAAATCTGAACCAGCCCCAGGCTCTGTCATGGCGATTGCGGTTATTTTCTCCCCACATACACACCCTGGAAGCAAACGCTGCTTTTGCTCCTCCGTACCATACGCAGTAATATAAGGAACGACAATATCATTATGAAGACCAATACCGACAAGGCCTGAGCCTACTCGTTCAAGCTCTTCGTTAATAACAACTGAGTAGCCCCAATCTGCTTCGCTTCCTCCATATTTTTCAGCAATATTCGGACATAAAAAACCTTGCTCCCCCATTTTCAACCATAAAGAACGGGGAATTAGTCGCTCTGTCTCCCATTGCTCATAATAAGGTACTACTTCTTTTTCAAAAAATTTTCTTAATGATTGACGAAAAATTTCATGCTCTTCACTTAAGTATGGATGCTTCATCATGAAAACCTCACTTATGCATTAATTTGCTGCATTTTTTGGCGAAGCTGATATTTTAAAATTTTCCCTGATGCGTTCCTTGGCAGCTGTTCCTCGATAAAAATTCGCCTTGGAATTTTATAACCTGCTAGCCTTTCTCGACAGAATTCCTTCAATTCCGCTTCGTCAATTAATTCCCCAGTCTTTGGTACAATGACTGCACAGACTATTTCTCCCCAAATTTCATCAGGTAAACCAATAATCGCCGCATCAAGAATGGCAGGGTGCTCGTAAAGAACTGCCTCAACCTCGACAGAATATACATTTTCTCCGCCAGAAATGATCATATCCTTTTTTCGATCAACGAGCGTAATATAGCCTTCCTCCTCAATTACAGCCAAATCGCCTGTATAGAGCCAGCCATCCTTTAATGTGTTTTTCGTTTCATTAGGCTTTTTATAATATTCCTTCATTACCATCGGACTTTGGATAATAAATTCGCCGACAACTCCTAGTAAAACATCCTCCCCCTTTTCATTGACGACCCGTGCTTCTGTCAAGAAGATTGGTTTCCCACCTTTACCTAAATGAAGCTTATGACCTTCTGGGTCAAGAAGAATTCCGCCTGGCCCCCCCTCAGTTAAACCACAAAGATTATAGAATTGGTCTGTCTTAAATAACTGCATCGCCTTCTTAACAAGCTCTGGTGCCATCGGTGCTGCACCATAGCCAACTCGGCGAATCGATGATAAATCATAATCATTTGAATTAGGTACTTGCAGGAGAAAATTATACATTGCAGGGACTGCGAATAAGTGGGTAATCTTATGCTCATGAATAGCTTGAAGTGTTTTAACTGGATGAAAATCGCGATGAATGATATGTGTGGCCGCTAAAGCAACGCCCGAAATTAAGAATAAATTCAGTTGGGCTGAATGAAAAAGCGGAGCAAGATGAAGAATGCGCTCATGCTGTCTCATTTCCATATTAATTGTAACTGCAATCGCAACATTAAAGATTTGACGATGGTCGAATAACGCTCCTTTTGGTAGCCCTGTCGTTCCTGATGTGTACAAAATCTCTAAGTCATCCTGCTCAGAAACTTCAACATGTGGTTCCGTATAGTCATTAGACAATATCGCTTCATAGGAATAAAATCCTTCTACTTCAGGATCATCAACCGTTATCGTTGTACGGACCGTCGTTCCTTCTATCGCCTGCTTGATCATTCTTTCGAATTCCTTATCGCAAACAACGAAGTCTGCTTCCGATTGTTCCAAAATATAATGAACCTCATTTTCTTGAAGACGATAATTAACAGGTACTGTCACAACGCCCAATTTCGCTGCAGCAAAGAAAGTAAAGACAAAGTGATCAGAATTTTTCATCATTAAGGCAAGCTTCTCCCCTTTGTTAAGACCAAGCTGAAGCAAGCCATTGGCAAGTCTGTTTACTTCCTCATTAAACTGGAGGTAAGAATAGCTTCTCCCTTCACATTCGATTGCCAACAGCTCAGGAAATTTTCGGGCATTTTGCGTTAATAATTTTCCAATGATCATGTAATATCCCTCCTCAAAATGAACATTCATTTTCAAAAGCGGTAAAAATGCTTTCTTCACGAAAATAAAATTGCAAGTTTAAAAAGCTAACGACAGTACTATTATATCATGTATTTTATATTATTTAGAATTTTAAAAATATATTTAATGATATAAAGACTCTACCTAATTTAATACAAAAGATGGAACTTTCATGATATAAAATCGTCAAATATAAAGAAGGGGTGATTGTTTGAAAGGTTTATTTCAATTCATAATTGTTATGCTATTTATCGTTTTATTTATTAATGGATGTTCACATGGAAAGAGCGAAGAAGTGACTGTATATGAAATGAAGAGTTTTTCTGAAGTGGATGAGGATTCGATAACTACTTTTGCAGATTTAAAGGATATTAATTTGCTTGTGACAGCATTTCATAATGCTAAAAAAGAGCCAGGAATTGTAAATATGATTGACCCTGAATATAAAGTTGAACTACGTAACGACTCCTATTTTCTTTGGATAAATGAAGAACATGGTACGATAATGAATTTAAAAGATACCCATACGATCTACACTCTTTCGGAAAAATCAACGAAAAAGATTTATGAATTACTGAAGGGAAAATAGGAAGGTATCTGACCTTCCTATTTTTCATTTATGAGTTATTGCTCCTTTTAGCAAAATTATTCTCGTTTAGGATTGATCTTCGGATTGTATTCATGTTTACATAATATTATTATATTAAAGTAGTGTCTATCCATTTTTTGTAAAATATTATGGTTATAATTATTTGCTAAACATTTACCTTAAGAGTAGCATTCAGCAATGAATTTATCTATCCTATTGCGACATTATTGCTTCTCTTTCGCATGAGCAATATCATCATAAGCTGGGATGCCTTGTGTACCTTTAGCGAATAAAATGGCATTAATAATCGCTTCCTCCATTACTTTTGCCGCGATTGCCCCGAGAAGATCGACAGGAACCTTTCGTCCTCCTGTGGCGATTGTAAAAATCGTATCGCCATCATACATTGTATGAGCTGGATAGATTGTTCTTGCATATCCATCATGAGCCATTTGGGCTACTTTTTTCGCTTCAGCCTTTGTTAATTGAGCATTCACCGCAATGACTCCGATTGTCGTATTTGTTCCTTCTTGAATGTTAGCTTTATCGCCTTGTTGTAAAATTGTTAGACTATCCATAATTTGGCGTTTTTCCTTATTAAGTGGACCAGCCAATATCCTTCCGTTTGCTGGATCACGTACATCTCCGACAGCATTCACTGCAACAAGCGCTCCAATGACAGTTCCATCTTCCATAGTGTAAGAGGAACTACCAAGACCTCCCTTCATACATGAATTGTTTCCTGCTAATTTCCCGACGGTTGCTCCACAACCTGCGCCTACATTGCCAGTTTTGAATGGCAAATCACTTGCCCTTTTCGCTGCCCCATAGCCCATTTGTTGATCAGGCCTTACATTCGGATTTCCAACAGCAAGATCAAACAAAACTGCCGCAGGAACAATCGGAACTTTTGCAACCCCTACATCTAACCCAATTCCTCCTTCCTCCAAATACTTCATCACACCGCTTGCAGCATCCAAACCGAATGCACTTCCTCCACTTAAACAAATCGCATGAACTTGATCCACAAGGTTAACGGGATCAAGTAAGTCTGTTTCTCTTGTACCTGGAGCCGATCCACGGACATCCACTCCACCAGTAGCTCCCTCCTCTACTAAAACAACGGTACAGCCTGTTAATGCTTCCAAATTCTCAACATTGCCTACCTTTATACCTGGTACATCCGTAATTTGTCCCTTGCTCATTTCAAACTCCCCTACCTTTAAAAATGAATATTATATTTAATTTTCTTGCAATTTTAGTCTGTTTCCATATGATTACAATTTAATTCTACCATTTTATTCCTTAACTAGCTAAATAATTTCATTAGTCTTAACTTTAATAAATAAACAAAAGAAAAGAGCATGTTTTGAAAAAAGGTTACTCAAAACATGCTCTTAATATATGCTAGTTAATCATTCTTTTTAAAACAGAAACGATAATTTTCTAATGCAGGAAATAATCAATAATAAAAGGAACTAATAATACAAGGGTTGAACCTACGGCAAACACAGATATTACTTTTATTATTTCTTTTTTCAAAAGAACACCACCTATAAAATCTTACGCTTTAATTAATGCTAACACTTTCTCATAAGTATTACCAATTGAAGTTTTAAAACACTATTGAGATTACAATTCTCCATTTTTTCTGCAAAGAGATTGTGAAAAACATGGTCTTCAGCTAAAAATTCATCTTTTCCAAAAGTATTGGTATTAACGATTCCTTACTTTAATTAATTTTCATCATTTAATTATTTGAATCAATTTCATCATGCCTTTTTCCATGAAGTAAAACGAATTTTAATAATAAAATTAGTGAAAAATACTCGTTTTTAGCTATAAAAATTGTCCTTCATGAATGAAATAATATTCGAATTTATTCCGGCTGAATTAAATTATGAAATTAACAATATTATTCTTTAGTGAAAACAAGAATTTAAGCCAGAAATTTTTCAGCTTTTTTGCTTGAACGCAAAGCCAGCAATCATGCCAAATCTAGGAGAAAAATCTCTGAAATGACACGCAAAGTCAATAATCGTGCCAATTCAAGGAGAATAAACTCCACATTGACACGCAAAGTCAGTAATCGTGTCAATTCAATGGGAAAATCCTTCACTTTGACACGCAAAGCCAGTAATCGTGTCAATTCAATGGGAAAATCCTTCACATTGACACGCAAAGCCAGTAATCGTGTCAATTCAATGTGAAGGATTTTCCCATTGAATTGACACGATTACTGGCTTTGCGTGTCAA
>JAEWDX010000266.1 GCA_023389895.1 Bacillota bacterium | reverse complement strand
ATTTGAAGGAGTCATATATCAATGAAGGTCGAACAAAAGCATTTTAGAAGAAGGGATTAATCATATGAGATCTGAACAATATAATAAGCAAGGAAAAAAGAGAAAGTGGAAGAGTGTTTTTTTTGTTATTTTACTGCTGTTTGTCGGAGTTATTTCCTATTTCTATTTTCAGTATAAACAAGGGGTCTCGCAATCTGAAGAGACATTAAAAGAAGTAGTGAAGGAAGAATATGATTTTAATGGAGATAAAAATAAATTTGGTGAAACGAATATTCTCTTAATTGGCAATGATTCAAGAGGAGAGGAAAAATCGAGATCTGATACAATGATGATTGCCCATTACAATCCTGATGATCGATCATATAAATTAGTTTCCCTTATGAGGGATATGTATGTAGACATACCTGGATATGGAAAAAAGAAATTGAATGCTGCTTTTGCCTACGGAGGACCCGAATTATTAAGACAAACAATTAAAGAAAATTTTGATATTGATCTTCAACATTACGCGATTGTCGACTTTGAAGGGTTTGTTCACTTGATTGATGAAGCTTTCCCTAAAGGGGTAGAAATCGAGGTTGAAAAGGCAATGTCTACTAATATTGGCGTTTCGCTCGAGCCAGGATTGCAAAGGCTTGATGGAGAGCATCTTCTAGGATATGTTCGCTTCCGCCATGATGCTATCGGGGATTTCGGTAGGGTTGAACGACAACAGAAGACAATGAAGGAAGTAGCACGACAATTTACTAGTTTTGAAACGGTAGCAAAGCTCCCTAAATTAATTGGGGTTATGACTCCATTTGTTAATACAAACATGGCTACAACTGATATTCTCTATATTGGTAAAGATTTTATTTCGGAAAAAAATCGTAATATTGATACATTGAGAATTCCCATTGATGGCTCTTATCAAAATAAGCGGATTAATGGAGTAGGAGCTGTTTTAGCAATCGATTTTGATAAAAATAAGCAAGCGATTCATGAATTTTTCGCAGAATAAATTTTTTTGTTAAAAATAAGTGTACAATAATAGGATAAGTCATTTGCCAGTGAATCACGAGGAGATTATAATGGATTTTGAATTGTTTAAAGATTGGTTTACACTTGAACATATAATGGAATTAATTGAAAAATATCGTTCATTTGGTCCAATACCGGGCATTTTGCTACCGATGATTGAAGCTTTTCTACCTTTTTTGCCACTTTTTTTATTCGTCATGGCAAATGCAAATGCATTCGGATTATGGTTTGGTTTTTTATTTTCTTGGATTGGTTCAACATGTGGAGCATTACTCGTTTTTCTACTCATTCGTAAATTTGGACAAAAGAAAATGTTAAGGATGCTAAAGAGACATTCGAAAGTTCAGAGTCTTATGAGTTGGGTAGAAAAGCATGGTTTTGGTCCGTTATTTATCCTTATATGTTTTCCTTTCACCCCTTCAGCAGTTGTAAATATTGTTGCGGGATTATCGAAAATTAGCATTGCTCAATACATGCTTGCTGTGGTGACAGGGAAAGCAGTCATGATCTTTACAATGAGCTTTATTGGCTATGATATTAGATCACTTATTACGAAGCCAGTTAGAACAGCCATTGTTGCTGTTATTATCTTTATACTCTGGTATGTTGGAAAAAGAATCGAAATCAAAATGAATACGAGTATCGAGAGAAAGAAGAGTCATGAATAGTACACGTTTTTGGAGGAATGGTAATGAAAGAAGCAATCAAGAAAGAAGGAATTGAATGGATTAAAGCTTTTGGAATTGGGCTTATTATTTTTATTTTTATTCGTACCTTTTTCTTTACAAGTTATGTTGTTGAAGGGGTTTCAATGGAGCCGACCCTCGTTGGTGGAAATAAGTTAATTGTGAACAAAATAGGCTATCAAATTGGTGAACTACATCGTTTTGATGTCATTGTTTTTCATCATAATAAAGAAGAGGATTTTGTAAAGAGAATTATTGGACTTCCAGGGGATAAAATAGAATACCGCAATGATGAGCTTCATGTTAATGGTGAAAAAGTAGCGGAGCCGTATCTTGAAAAATATCGGCAAGAAGCATTAGGGGGCCGATTGACTGGTGATTTTACGCTAGAAGAATTAACGGGCTCTGAAACGGTGCCAGAAGGAAAGCTGTTCGTCCTTGGTGATAATCGACCCAAAAGCCGGGACAGCCGGGAATTTAAATTTATTTCCGTTGATCAAGTAGTTGGAAAGGTTAATTTACGTTATTGGCCACTAACTGATATGGACATCTCATTCTAAATAAGTCAAAAGGACTCAGGGAAGCCTTGAGTCCTTTTGTCTGAGGATTTTTCCGAATTTAGGATTAGTTGTTTAAATTCAGCTCTGCTCCAGATGGTGGTAACATCATCGTTCATGACGTGCCATTTTGGCTTTCTATGATAAAATGAAACTAATAAAAAGAGTAAATTTTCTTTCGTAGAGGAAGTGAAAATAGTATGTCTGTCGAATTAGTAGTCGGACGCTCTGGCAGTGGAAAAACAGCGCATTGTTTAACTGAAATTAAGAACGAACTGAAGCGAAGCCCAGGGGGCAGCCCGATTATTTACTTAGTCCCTGAACAAATGACTTTTCAATCAGAATATAAATTAATTGCGACACCTGGGCTTTCTGGAATGGTTCGTTGTCAAGTCTATTCTTTTACACGACTAGCATGGAGAATACTCCAAGAAACAGGTGGACTAAGCCGCTATCATTTGAACAGTGTCGGTATAAGCATGCTTATTCGCAAAATTATTGAGGAAAAAAAGGATGAGTTGAAATTATTTCAGCGTGCAGCAGATAAGAATGGTTTCATTGAGCAAATTGAAAAAATGATAACAGAGTTTAAGCGTTATTGTATTTCCCCTCATGAACTAGTTGAAAAGCAGGCACAACTATCCTCAGATCATAAGCTGCTTCAAGATAAGCTCCATGATCTTGAACGAATCTATGAAAGCTTTGAACAGTCTTTAAGTAATAAATACATTGATTCGGAAGATTATTTTCGTTTACTAGCGGAAAAGGTGACCCAATCGAGCTATTTAAAGGATGCAGAAATTTATATAGATGGATTTTACAATTTTACCCCACTGGAATATATGATTGTGGAACAATTAATGAAATGTTGTAAAAAAACAACAATAACATTCACACTCGGTAGACCATATCAGCAACCAACTGATGATATGCATTTATTTAGAATTTCTGCCGAGCACTACGAGACCATTCATTCCATAGCTAGAGGCAGTGGAATTGAAATAACTGAGATTTTATTAGAAGAACAAAAAAGATGGAAAGATCCCTCTTTAAAGCATTTGGAAGCAAGCTTTGACACCCGTCCTTCTAGTAGCTTTACAGGCAATACTGCAGTCCATATCGCTCAAGCGGCTAATCGTCGGTCAGAAATGGAGGGAGTGGCACGAAAGATAAATCTGCTCGTCCGGAAGAATGGGCTTCGTTATCGAGATATTGCGATTTTAGCAAAAACTGGTCAAGATTATCACGATATTATTGAAACGATTTTTCATGATCATCAAATTCCTTATTTTATTGATCAAAAAAGGACAATGCTCACTCATCCACTTATTGAATTGATTCGTTCTAGTCTTGAGATCATTAACGGAAACTGGCGCTATGAACCCATTTTCCGTGCAGTAAAAACAGAGTTTTTCTACCCCTCTGCAAAAGATGCTAATAATTTACGTGAACAAATGGACAAGCTGGAAAACTATTGCTTGGCAAATGGCATACAAGGAGACAAATGGACAAGAAGAAACCGTTGGGTATACAGGAGAATTCGTGGTTTAGAATTTGCCACAAATGCTCAAACAAATGTGGAAAAAGAAATTGAGCAGGAATTGAATGAACTAAGAATGCTTATTACAGAGCCGCTCGTGACATTAACGAAACGTCTGAAAAAAGCAGAAAATGGTCTCATGCTTTGTGAAGCCATTTATCTTTTTCTTGAGGAAATCGATGTACAAGCAAAGCTAGAAGCATGGAAGCTACAGGCAGAAGAAAGAGGAGAGCTTGTAAAAGCTAGAGATCATGAACAAGCATGGAATGGGGTAATCGAACTTCTTGATCAGTATGTCGAAATGCTTGGTGACGAGCAAGTAACAGTGAAGCGCTTCGCATCGATTCTTGATGCCGGGATGGAAGCTTTACGCTTTTCCCTTGTGCCACCAGCAATTGATCAAGTAATGGCAGCAGATCTAGGGATGTCCCGTTTATCAGATATAAAGGTGGCTTTTATTATCGGATTAAATGAAGGCGTCCTACCTGCGAAATTTTCTGAAGAAGGTGTTTTTGCTGACGAGGACAGAGAACAATTACTTGCAAATGGTTTTAAAATAGCTCCTAGCGGCAGAACGAGATTACTAGATGAAGAATTTTTGGCTTATAAGGCATTTGTAACACCATCTGACGAACTTTTTATTAGTTATCCACTGGCAAATGAAGAAGGAAAGGCATTGATGCCCTCATCCTATATTAAAAGAATGCTCGATTTATTTCCTAATTGCTATCAACATGACTACATCGTTGATCCAGCTGAATTACCTGAAGAAGAGCAGCTTGAATACGCAAATAATGTTAATACAACGCTTGCTTATTTAACAGCGCAATTGCAATTGAAGAAAAGAAAGTATCCAATTTATGATTTTTGGTGGGATGTTTATAATTTTTATATTCAAAATGAACAATGGCGAAATTCTGCCCGTAAAGTTTTTTCCAGTCTTTATTATGAGAATCAAACAAAGCAATTAGGTGAAGAAATTAGCAGGGATTTATATGGAAATGAGATTGAAGCAAGTGTATCAAGGATGGAACTATTTCATGGCTGTCCATTTTCTCACTATGCCCAGCATGGCTTGAAACTGAGAGAGCGGCAAATATTCCGCTTAGAGGCTCCTGATATTGGTGAGTTGTTTCATGCAGCTTTAAAGTATATTGCAGAAGCAGTCACAAAGAATCAGCTTTCATGGAGGGAATTAACGCGAAAACAATGTG
>JAEWDX010000255.1 GCA_023389895.1 Bacillota bacterium | reverse complement strand
CTCTGTACCAGTAGCAAATAAACCAACAATCGGTTTTTTCGCAACAGGAACTTTTGCATAGCCGAAGGTTGCCAAAATAGCTTGGATTCCAGGATTAATTTTCGTTCCTTTTTGGATGAGAATATCGCCTTCTTTCGCATCCTCACCCTTGAAGCTCACATTATCTCCAGGCTTATAGGCACGCTTAATTGACATGTATTGCTTACCATCTCTTTCATATGCTTTTGCAAGTTCAAGCATAACGACGGCATCACATCCAACAGGCATTTGTGCCCCTGTCATAATCCGAACAGCTTGCTTTTCTGCCACTATTTTCGACGTAACGAGACCTGCCCCAATATGATCAATGATTTCAAATTCAATTGGATTTTCTTGTGATGCACCGATTGTATCTATTGTCCGAACCGCAAAGCCATCATATGGTGCGCGGTCAAAATGAGGAACATCATTTGTAGCTTTTATATCTTCCGATAAATACCTTCCATAGCTTTCATTTATAGAAACTAATTCTGTTTGTCCACTTTTAGCATAATTCATAACCCGCTTTACCGCTTCCCCTACTGGGATTGGTATTCTTCTTTCAAGCATTTCATCAGCTCCAAACAACTAAGTTTTTCTCATTCATACAAACCATCATTTATTATTACACCTTTATTATATAGATACAATAAATGATTCAACATGATAAACATCACAATATTCATTTCATATAAAAAATATGCTCAAGTGTGATAGCGATCACCTAATTGAGAGCAAATATCATTTATTCTTATATTGTGAACAAAAATAATTAAAGGAGGATATTTCTTACATGAATATTCCATTTTCTGAAGCAACACTCGTAAAAGACATTGTAAATGAACTGCCAAAGACAAGTGATGTATTTAAAAAATATCGTATCGATTTCTGCTGTGGAGGAAAAATCCCATTGAGTCAAGCAGCTACTGAACAATCGGTTAATTTAGAACAATTGATGGAAGAATTAAAAGCTATTTTCATGAAAATGAAAAACCAAGTGGATAATATAGACGTATGGTCCAATAGCCCAACTGCTGAAATTATTGAACATATTCAACACCGTTACCATCGTCCACTTCTTGAAGAGCTTGCCCAATTAAGTCCTTATGTAACGAAAGTCTCAAAGGTTCATGGTGCCAATCACCCTGAGCTACTCAATGTTTATGATTTATTTTATGCGTTTAAGAAAGAGTTGATTGAGCATACAAAAAAAGAAGAGGAAATCATCTTCCCAATTCTTAGTAAATTAAATAGCCCACAGATGGAAAATCGTGAAGAATTGATCGAGTATATTAACGAGCTTGAAAAAGAACATGACCATGCTGGTGCTATTCTTAAAAAACTAAGAGAAGTAACAAATGATTATGAACTTCCTTTAAATGCATGCGGCACGTACACTCTTGTTTATAAGCGACTAGAGCAGCTGGAAGCTGATACATTCATGCACATTCATTTAGAAAATAATATTCTTTTTCCAAGATATCTATAATTTTCCGTAGAATTGCGAATAAATGAACTGCACCCCCTAACAGTTGGAGGTGCAGTTTTTAGCCTCTTTTTTAAACTAATTAGACAGACTCTTTTTCGATAGGTAAATTAAATTACCCACCGATATAAGACATTTCAATTTTCTTCCGATTCTTTATTGTTTCTGCTGTTCGTTCATCAGAATAGCGATCCATTCTTCCATTCCATATTTGAATAATTCGATTCTCAATTTCGTCGTCTGTAGCACCTTGGCGGATAAATTCCCTTATATCATGGCCATCTCCATTAAAGAGGCAAGTAAATATTTCTCCATTTGCTGATAATCGCGAACGAGTGCAGCTTGAACAGAATGATTCGGAAACAGATGAGATAAATCCAACCTCAGTGTCAGTTCCTACATAGCGATAGCGCTTTGCGACTTCCCCGAAATAATTAGGATTCGCTGGTTCGATTTCATAATGCTCCTTTAAAAGCTCATAAATCTCTTTTTTCGTAATGACATCATCCATTTTCCAGCCATTTGTACTGCCAACATCCATAAATTCAATAAAGCGAAGCTGTAAGCCTTCCTTTTTACAAAATTCCGTCATTGGAAGAATTTCAGAATCATTTAAGCCTTTTTTCACAACCATATTAATTTTTACACCTAAGCCTGCTTTCTTAGCAGCAAATATTCCTTCTATGACAGGATCTACACCAACATTACGCCCATTAATTTTTCCAAAAAGCTCTGAATTAAGGGTATCAAGACTAATATTTACGCGGATTAAGCCTGCATCTTTTAATGCTTGTGCATATTTAGGTAGCATAATCCCATTTGTCGTTAAGCCAATGTCCTTAAGACCGCCTATCGATGTTAGCCTGTTCACTAGCTGAGGCATGTCCTTGCGGAGTAATGGCTCGCCACCAGTAAGTCTAATTTTCTCAACACCGAGCCCAATGAATATTCTTGCTATCCGCTCAATTTCTTCATATGTTAATAATTGACTTTTTGGTAAAAAAGCAAAATCATCACCAAATATATCTGCTGGCATACAATATGTGCATCTGAAATTACATCTATCAATAACGGATATACGTAAATCTCTTAACGGTCTATTTAATTGATCTTTAATAATTTTTTTTTCCATTCTCGTCAACTCCATTTAAGTTGATCTTTCCTCTCTGTCTAAATACTATACTACATGTATTGCAACATAATACCAATACTATGGTATTAATGTTTCATAAATTGTCATGAATTCTCATTTATCTTATTATAGATGAAAACGATTCCAATTGCTTATAAATTGTTTAAGGCTCACATATTAAAAGTGCAGCAATATTTTTGCTGCACTTTAGCAAATAATTTTTCAAACTATGAACGAACAAATTAATTATAGGAGATACTTGTCTTAAAATAAGTGAAATAACTCACAGTTTGAAAATTTCTATTGTTTTCAGATGAAAAACAGCAGGAAATATTCCCTGCTGCTAGGATAGCGTAATGACTTCATATTTTGATGCTAATTCAATAAACTGTGGCATTCCACCAATTTTACCAGCAACTAGTTTATTTTCAACATCATAATAGTCAACACATGTTTTACAAGCAATAACGTCTACACCCTTCTTCTCCAATTCCTTCAAATGAACAGATACGAAAGAGTTTTCAGTTAAAGTAAAGACACCGCTATTCATACAAAAAATCGCTTTTGGCAGTTCTGAGTTTTGCTTTAATAAAGTGAAAAAGGTTTCAAGAATCCCTTCTCCTAACTCTTTTTCCCCTTTGCCAAATTGATCTGAGCTTAATAAAATCACTTTATTCTTCATCATTCTCACCGAATTCCTAGTGCAATTTTAGCATAACGTGACATTCTATCCTTTGTCCATGGTGGATTCCAGATAATATTTACTTCTGTTTCCTTCACTTCGGGAATATCTGCTAAAGCGGCTTTCACACTTTCAACAATGGTTCCTGCAAGAGGACATCCCATTGCTGTTAATGTCATATCAATTGTTGCCTTTCCATTCTCGTCCATTTTCACATCGTAGACTAATCCAAGATTAACAATATCAATGCCCAGTTCAGGGTCAATAACGAGCTCAAGGGCTCCCATTATACTATCTTTCAGATCTTGATCCATCTTAGAAACAACTCCTTTTACAAAAAATATATTTTAAATAACCATTATCCTTCACTAACAAATAACTTTACATAAATCCCTACAGCTATCATAACAAAAATTCAGTAAAGTTAAAAATGAAGTTCTCCTTTAGCCATGAATTATATATGTGTCTTAAACCATTCCACCGTTTTCACAACGCCTTCATTGCTAACTTTATGACCTGCGTTTTTGTCCGTTATAAATTGAAGCTTCTCTGGTACCTTTTCATACAATGGTTTAATCGTTTCGTAGAAATGATAGGTATGTTTATATGGGACAACTTCATCCCGCATACCATGCCAAAAAAGCAATGGGCGATTCTGAAGTTTTTCTGGCTGCTTACTTAAATCAAATTCGATTATTCTGCTCATTAACTGTGCTAATTCTTCATCCTCTACAGCGATTTCTATGCCCTTTTCCTTCATATAATTAATTTGCGAAAGAGCAAATTGTTCATAATACGGCATCCCCATTAGGCTAGTTGCAGCTTTAATCCAATTATATTTTGTTAAAGCACCTAGAGTTACAATCCCACCCATCGATGTTCCAACAACACCAATTCTAGACGGGTCAATTAAATTTCTTTCCTCAAATGTATGCTTTAAAATATCAAGCTCATCAATCGTCTGCAAAACAATCTCCCAAAAATGTAGATTTAACTCATTCCCTGACAAACCGAGGTTTCTTTCCCCATGATATAATGCTTCCGGGAGCAAAACACGGAATCCTGTTTGTGCAAGGTGATAGGCATAATGTAAATTATTTTCCTTTGCACTTGTAAATCCATGAACAAAAATGATAAATGGTAACGGATCAGATTTTTTTTTCTCATCAGCTAGATGTAGAAATGGGATATTTTTTAGTTTATCTTGTTCAATTGTTATCACCCATATAACTCCTTCCAATGTAAATTAAAGCTAAAAACTATGTAAAAATGAATAATTAATGTAAAATCAAAATACAAATTGCCCTTACTTTTGGTACTATTAATTTAGTTTACCATGTAGATTTTTTTTCAAAAAACAATTTGCTTAAAAAGAGGCTTTGTTAAAATCCATTGTTAATGGTAGCGGAAATCAACCATTTTTAATAAAGCTTAAAAATAAAGAAGGTGGATTATTATGGCAGAAAAACATTTAATCGCTTTAGATTTAGATGGGACATTATTAAAGGATGATAAAACCATTTCTGCAAAAACAAAAATGACCCTACAAAAAGCACGTGAAGAAGGTCATATTGTCATGATTGCAACTGGTAGGCCATTTCGTTCGAGCCAACCTTATTATAATGAATTAAATCTCAATACACCAATCGTTAATTTTAATGGTGCATTTGTTCACCATCCGAAAGATAAAAGCTGGGGTGTGTATCATTCTCCTATGGAAATAAACATTGCAAAGGAAATCGTTGAAGCTTGCTCATCCTTCCCATTCCATAATATTATTGCCGAAGTGATCGATGATGTTTATTTTCATTATCAAGATAATAAACTGTTGGAGATCTTTGGCTATGGGCATCCTCGTGTAACAACTGGTGATCTCCGTAATTATTTGCATGATTCACCAACTAGTCTGTTAATTCATGCTGATGAAGGAGATGTAAAAACGATCCGCAAGCATTTGTCGAGCGCCCATGCTGAGGTTATTAGTCATCGTAGTTGGGGAGCGCCATGGCCAGTTATTGAAATTGTGAAAAATGGTCTAAATAAAGCGGTTGGTCTCCAAAAGGCCGCCGATTATTTTCAAATTCCAAAAGAGCGAATTATCGCTTTCGGAGATGAAGATAATGATTTAGAAATGCTTGAATACGCTGGATATGGAATTGCAATGGGAAATGCAATTGACGAAGTAAAAACAGTTGCTAAAGATGTGACGTTAACGAACGAGCAAGATGGAATCGGTATTTATTTAAACGAACTATTGAATTTGAAATAATGAATTGTGCATACTAAAGATGAAGCAGCATTGTCTAGCTGCTTCATTATTCATTCATTTGGAGGGGATTCGCTTGGGTAAAAGTAATAAATCAAAACGCTTTGTCCAGCAAGGTGTCGATTCCGTTACTAAACACGCAGAACGCATCCCGTATCATATGACTTATGCAGAAGCCGAGGCTGAGAAGCTTCAAAATGTGAAAGATTCATCAATTGGGGGAGCTTAATAATGGGGAATAAACTTTTCCAAGAAGCACAAAAGGCTGTTAATTTAGCTTTGAATGCCGAAACGAGTGAACGGCAAACAATGATTCTTCAAGCTAAAAATGCACTTAGTTCGGCTTTTGCCAATTCGACAAGGGCTGAGCAGACACAGCTGAGAGAAATGCAATCGGAACTTGATGAGATGATAGTTACACCGCAAAATTAAGTCTATTGAGGCTGTCCCGAGAAAATTATCGGGGCAGCCTTAATTCTAGTCCTTCCGGAAAAAGCCAAACACGCCTACTGTTTGGACAATATTTGTAAATGCGTGTGGGTCTACCTTCTTAATAATTCTTTCAAGTTCAAAGAGCTCATAGCGCGTAATAACTATAATCATCATTTCTTTACTTTCATTTGAAAAGGCCCCTTTTGCTGGAACAGTCGTAATCCCTCTCACCATTTTTTCATAAATTGCTTTTTTCAATTCCTCCGATTTTTTCGTAATAATCATGGCCGTTAACTTAACATGTCTTGTATGTATTGTGTCAATGACTCTTGTTGATGCATACAACGCTACAATTGTATATAAAGCCTTTTCCCAGCCATATAAATAGCCAGCGGTAACAATAATAACCGTATTAAGGGTAAAAAAATACGTTCCTATTGATTTATCCTTCATTTTTGATAATACCATCGCGATAATATCCATCCCGCCTGTTGATGCGCCCCACTTTAACGTTAAACCGACCCCAACCGCAGAAATTACTCCGCCAAAAACAGCATTTAATAAAATATCATCTGAATATTGTTCAATCGGAATAATCTCTAAGAAGAAAGACATCGCTGCAACGCTTATGAAACTATAAAGTGTAAACGCTTTCCCAATCTTCTTCCATCCTAAAATCGCAACAGGAATATTTAAAATGAAGAGCAGGATTCCTGTCGATGCTATTCCACCGATAATATTTGCTAATAATTGTGCCAACCCCGCAAATCCACTGGCATAAACATTAGCAGGGATAAGAAAATAATTCATCGCAATTGCATTTAATAACGCACCAATTAGTACGATCGTTATTTTTTTTGTTTCATTCCAGATCATTGATTCTATCGCCTACCCTATTTAATCTTTCTTCGCTAAAAAGAGAAAATATATTCCCTAAAAGGACTTTAGCGAATTTTCTTTATTGTCTTTTCCTGCTAATTTCTATAAAATTATAGAATATACCGTGTTGAAAGCAGGTGCATTAAAATGTCATTAAAAATATTGGCAGACAGTGCGTGTGATTTACCTTTTAGCTTTTTCAAAGAAAATGATGTCACACTTTTCCCATTAAAAGTTCACTTAGATGATACAGAATATGAAGATTTAATAACCATTCAGCCAGAGAAAGTCTACGAAGCCATTCGTAAAGGAAAAATGCCAAAAACATCCCAAGTATCACCACTTAGATTTGAGGAAATTTTCACGAGAATGGCTGAGAATAAGGAAGATGGAATTTATATTGCCTTTTCTTCAGAACTATCAGGTACATACCAAACAGCAGTTATGATTCTTGAACAAGTAAAAGAAAGATACCCCGACTTTAATTTAACGATCATTGACACGAAATGTGCTTCACTTGCGGTAGGTCTTATTATTAAGGAAGCCGTAAAACTAGCAAAAGAAAATACCTCTAAAGAAGAGATTCTTAAAGAGATTAACTTTCGCTGTCAGCATATGGAGCATCTCTTTACCGTTAATGATCTTGATTACCTAGCAAAGGGTGGACGTGTTTCGAAAGCTTCTGCTTTTCTCGGTGGCTTGCTCAATATTAAACCTCTCTTAAATGTTGAGGATGGAAAGCTCGTACCTATTGAAAAACACCGAGGTAGAAAAAAGCTTCTTCGCCGCATCATCGAACTTATGAGAGAAAGAGGAAGTGACTTAGACAGTCAAATTATCGGCATTAGCCATGCAGATGATGAACAAACAGCCTTAGAAATGAAAGAATTAATTCAACAGGAATTACATGTTCATGATGTTTATATCTCTTCCATTGGATCGGCTATTGGTTCCCATACTGGTCCTAGAACACTTGCATTCTTCTTCCTAAATAAAATAAGATAGCAAACAGGGTCATCAATACTCTAACTATTTTCAGCAAATAATAACGCTGAAGAAAAAATGTGGAAGAGTAATCCTATTATGCCCAAAACTTCTGTTCATGATAATGCACCAAATTTCAAATGCCTCAAGTTCCTTTCATAGGGACTTGAGGCAAATTTTCTTTATTTTTTCAAATAGGTCCAGCCTTCTTCTTGATAGACCTTTCCTTCTTTCATTAATCGGCCTAATGCGCGTTTAAAGGAAGCTTTACTAAGATGAAATCGTTCTTTAATATCATCTGGTGAGCTTTTATCACTATAAGGCATCGCACCATTTCGTAATTCTAAATAAGCGATAATCACTTCAGAATCTTCATCAAGCACATCTTGTTTTCGCTGAAGTAATGAAACATTAATCGTTCCATCCTCTTTCACATCAATAATCCGACCTTCTACTTTTTCTCCAAGGCGTGGTTCTATTTTACGCTGTGATTCATGAATAAATCCTTTAAAACCCTCAACCGTATAAATCCAACTGCCAACCTTTGCTGTGCGATAAATATGTCCGTGAATATTTTTATTATAAGTCTCTCTTGTTGCCTTCACAGATATTTCATCAATAATCGGATCTGTTGCAAGTTTGACAAAAATCCGATCATTGCGATTCACTCTAAGCGTAATATAAAGCAGATCGCCTACTTGTGGCCAAACTGACTGGTGGACAGGTAGATCTTCTTCTCCAAGAAGCATATCCTTCTTAATTCCAATATTCATAAAAATGCCAATTCCTGCTTTAACATCACTAACCTGCGCCCAACCATAGTGATCGACAGTCACCTCAGGAATTGTCGTCGTAGCTGCAATCCTCCCTTGTGAGTCAACGTAAAGGAACACCTCTACCTCCTGTTCCTCTGTAAGCTCCATATCTGTATCATTTTTATGTAAAAGCACGTCTGCTTCACCATCTGACAAGAAATAGCCATAATCTGTCAATCTCTGAACTTTTAATGTCAACGAGCGTCCAATAAATTGTGTTACTGTCATGTTAAAAAATCCTCCTTTCTTATCGTTAACTGCATTCGTACAAATGTGATAACCTGCTATATTTTACTATACTGGCCATAAACACTCAATAAACAACTATATTTTTTTAAAAATTTAGAAAGAAACTGACAGCTTTAAACCTTGCTAATACTAGAGTTTTCATCTTTATTATGGTTAACTATAATTATGAAGAAAGAAATATTTGTTAAGGAGGACACTATGTCAAAAGAAAGCTCATTTGATATTGTATCTAAAGTTGATTTTTCAGAGGTTACGAATGCGATTAATATTGCGATGAAGGAAATTCAAACACGCTATGACTTTAAAGGCAGCAAAAGTCATGTTTCACTTGATAAAGAGGAGCTCGTCCTTGTTTCTGATGATGAGTATAAGCTAGGACAGCTTAAAGATGTGATTCTAAGTAAGTTAATTAAGCGTGGTGTCCCCATTAAAAACCTCGACTATGGAAAAGTCGAAGGAGCATCCGGTGGAACCGTGCGACAAAGAGCAAAGATTGCTCAAGGGATCGATAAAGAGGATGCAAAAAAAATAAATACATTGATAAAAAATAGCGGACTAAAAGTGAAGAGTCAAGTTCAAGATGATCAAGTTCGCGTTACTGGCAAAAACCGCGATGATTTACAAAAAGTGATTACGACAGTTAAAGAGGCCGATTTAACAGTTGATGTCCAATTTGTAAATTATCGTTAATTAGAAAAGCGTGATTTTCTCACTTCTGGACGATTATCGCCCTCATGCCATTGCTTTGAGGGCGATTCCTTTAACCATGAACTAAATATCGACCTATCTATCTTTCCTCTTTGATCTTTTCCAAAGTAGGAAAATAAACGTGATAAATAATGCGTAAACAATCCCCATTGCTGCTAGATAAGGAATATTTAAACCGGTCTTTTGTGCTAATGCATAGATTTCTGCTGCTTCCCTATCCAAGAAAATTTGATATTTTCCTTCCTCACTGCGGACAAGATCACCAGCTAATAAACCACGCAGTTCCATGTCATCTTCTAATTGGTCAGCTGCGATGGTGACATTATGTGATTCAGATGAATTATTAATCGCAACGACCGTTGTTTCATCCTTATATTTTCGCTTATAAACAATCAAGCCATCTTCTTCAGAAAGAATTTCAAACGTTCCCCTTGTCAGGCTTGGTAATGTGTTGCGAAGTTCTCCAAGCTTTGTTATATAGTCAATTAACTCCTTATCTGTCCTAAAATCCATTGGTCGATAATTATCAGCCCCAAGACCGCCATCTAAAGCAATCTCACTGCCATAGTAGACAATTGGAATACCTGGAATTGTATAAAGATGGGTTAGCGCAAGCTTCCATCTCGGCCCTGGATGCTGATTCTTTGTAATCGCATCACGCGTAAAGCGAACGGTTTGATTATTATCCATTAAGTTTCCCATCATATATGGATTTTCATAAAAAGAATTCAGCTCGTCTTCCATTGTTAAAAGAGAACTCAATGGTCTATCAACTTTGTCAAATGCCGGTCTTACTTGCTCCATAAGGGGATAATTAATAAATCCGTCAATCCCTAAATTTTCATACTCTGAGATGCGCTTCTCATCTTTTGACCTTACTTCACCAAGCAAGTAAAAATCAGCTTTAACCTCTTTTATTTCAGCAGCAAATTCAGATAGAAAGCTTTTGGGGACATAATTGATTGCATTTACATAATAGCCATCAATATTTGTTTCATTAATCCACCATCTTGCTACATCAATTAAATAATCCTTAACCTCTGGATTTTCCTGTTTTAAATCGGGCAGCTCATTGATCCAAGCATCTTCAAGCTCTGCCTCATCCCTCGTATTGACGCTCTCCTTTTTCTCATGAAACCAAGCCTTTTTC
Source organism: Bacillota bacterium (assembly GCA_023389895.1). Taxonomy (GTDB): domain Bacteria; phylum Bacillota; class Bacilli; order Bacillales; family Cytobacillaceae; genus Cytobacillus. The sequence continues at coordinate 817 of JAEWDX010000255.1, read as the reverse complement.
TCTGGTTCCTTTAGCCAAGGATGATTTGGCCCAACATTGTTCACAACAAAATCAAGCATGATTTTCAGATCTCGCTTATGTGCTTCCTCTACAAGCTGCTTAAATTCATCCATTGTCCCGAAATGTTCTTCCGTTTGATAAAAATCTTGAATCCAATAGCCATGATAGCCCAATTCTTCATTATTAAAGATCGGTGAGAGCATTACTGTCGAAAACCCCATATCCTTTATATAATCAAGCTTATTTATTACCCCATTAAAATCGCCGCCATGATAGCTGTTTACATCCGTTACATCAACATGAAAGTCATTTTGAAAATCCCCATTATTAAAGCGGTCAATCATGAGAAAATAGATGGATTCATCCTGCCATTTACGTTCTTCTTTTTCAACAGCACCTACTGGCATTGCATAAAAAAGAAGAAATGGCATCATGACAATTGTCCATATTTTTTTATTCATTTCCGCATCCCCTCTTCCTTCAAAATCAAATAAAAACTTATGTATTAAAGAGCTCGCAACTCTTTAAGAGTAGCCTGTTCCCCGATTATCGTCAAATAGAAAGACCGGGACAGCTTATTAATTTAAAGTCATGCCACCTCAGGCTAGACTTTTAATAGCTAATTAAGTCATCTACCTATTTCAGAATGGATTGTTTAAGAATATCTTAATATTGTAAGTTCAGATTCATTTTCATGAAAGATAAGTAAATCGGGGATATCATTGTTATAAATAATGTGAAAACTGGATAAACAGACTGGTAATGGTAGTAATGGAGGTTTTTAGAATGGATAAACAGCAACGGTTGAGACTGATTG
>JAEWDX010000226.1 GCA_023389895.1 Bacillota bacterium | reverse complement strand
GTGTTCATCTATTTCAAAATGCTCCTTCTCTACTAAAAGGTCATCAACATATTGCGAAAGTTTATCTGTAGTTGGACACTTCATAAAAATAGCCTCCTTCTCGCTTAACCGTTTCTCTCATTTTCTTCTTCGCCCGGTGAAGTTTATTGCGAACAGTAGAAACGGGAACTTCTACAAACTCACTAATTTCGTCATAGCTAAGCTCATTAACATAGCGTAAGAGAATAATCATCCGCTCATCTTTTGGTAGAGTGGAAATGAGCCGTTCTAATTGACGACTTTTCTCTTTTTTTAGAAAAATAACTTCTGGGTGTTTCGGATCCCCCATTAATTCCTCACTGATCTCCACTTGCTTCATTTGATAGCTTTTCTTGCGGAATTCATCCATACAATGATTAAACGCCACTCTATATAGCCAACTTGAGAATGCTCCTTTACCATCATACTTTCCTAATTGTTCATATATTTTAATAAAAGCTTCCTGTACTAAATCCCCCGCATCATGCGAGTTTCTTGTCATCCGCAAAATAGTTGCATAGAGCTGATTTTTATATTTATGAATGATGTGAGCATAAGCTTGTTTATTGCCAGCTAACACCTCTTGGATCCATTGCTGTTCCTCTTCCATTTTAAACCTCCTCATATCTAGCTTCGGCTTCTAGCCCCAACATACAGGACGGGGCGTATTATAGTCGATGTCCATCTATAAGTCGCCTCAGATTTTTAAATAAACGAGCATGCGCATGTCACGTTTTTCGCTTTCATCCATTATAACGAGTTTAGCAGAGAGAAAATTTCATGATTTTGAAAATATTTCTAGATCCTTAGTAAATATTCGCCACTTTTACGTTAAAATCTATCTAAAATTTGCTTTTTTCCGTCTAATTGCGAGACATATCCGTCTAATTTCTTTTATATCACTTACTTTTTCGAATATATCCGTCTATTTTCATTTTTATCGCTTACTTTTTCGAATATATCCGTCTTTTCGCGTAACAACACCGTTTTTCGTAAAGGATTGAAACTTTTATTATCATATAGAAAAAAAACGAGGGAAGAAAACAAAAATTGTTCTCTTCCCTCATATCATATCGATTTCATGGATTTTCCAAAAAACGGGCTGTGGACATCGGTTATTTCGTTCCAAGCCTCTCCTTCGCCTTTTCAATCGCGATAGTAATTTGCTGAAATCCAGTGCCACCTGCACTATTACGCCTTTTAACAGCAGTGACAGGGTCTAGTACTTCATAAATGTCATTTTCGAAAAGCGGGTGAGCTTCGACAAATTCCTCTAATGTTAAATCGGCAAGATAGCAGCCTTTATTCACACATACTAAAACGAGCTTTCCGACAATTTCATGCGCTTCTCTAAATGGAATTCCTTTACTGGATAAATAATCGGCAAGCTCTGTTGCATTGGAAAAATCTGTTTTCGTCGCTTTCTCCATTTGCGGCTTGTTTACAGTCATTGTCCGAATCATACCAGCAAAGATTTTCAATGAACCAGTCACTGTTTTCACTGTATCAAACATGCCTTCTTTATCTTCTTGCATATCTTTATTGTAGGCGAGCGGCAAGCCTTTCAAAACAGTGAGCAGCCCCATTAAATTCCCATACACTCTACCTGTTTTTCCACGAATAAGCTCAGCCATATCAGGGTTTTTCTTTTGTGGCATAATGCTGCTTCCTGTAGCAAAACTGTCATCAAGCTCAATAAAACGAAATTCCTGACTTGACCAAAGAATAATTTCTTCACTTAATCGGGATAAATGCATCATCAGCATTGAGCTATTTGATAAAAATTCAAGGATAAAATCTCGATCACTGACGGCATCAAGACTGTTTTCATAAATACCTTCGAACCCAAGTAAATCCGCACTTACATAACGGTCAATTGGAAAAGTTGTTCCTGCTAATGCTCCCGCACCAAGTGGAGAAAGATTAATCCTTTTTACACTTTCAGCAAATCGCTCTTTATCACGCTCAAGCATCCAAAAATAAGCCATTAAATGATGAGCAAAGGAGATCGGTTGAGCACGCTGAAGATGTGTATAACCTGGCATAACTGTTTCAATATTTTCTTCCACCTGCTCAATTAGTGCTTCTTGCATTTCTTCAATTAGCTCGATAATGATTTGGACTTGCTTACGCAAATATAAATGCATATCGGTCGCAACTTGATCATTGCGGCTTCTTGCAGTATGAAGCTTTCCACCGACAGGTCCGACATGCTCTGTTAATAGGTTTTCTAAATTCAAATGAATATCTTCTAATTTTACAGAGAAGGGCAGGTCATCCTTTTCGGCTCTTTCCTTTAGCTGTTCAAGCCCTTGCTTAATTGTATTTCCTTCTTCCTCGGAGATAATCCCACATTTTGAAAGCATCGTCACATGTGCGATACTCCCTTCAATATCTTCCAGCACTAGCTCCTGATCAAATGATATTGAGGCGCCGAATTCATCTACCCATTCCTCTGCTGATTTTGTAAATCTGCCGCCCCATAGTTTTTTCACTTCGTCACCTTCTTACCTTTTTGCACAATGCTTTGCACTTTTGTCGGTAAACCCCAAAGCTTGATGAAACCAATAGCTGCATGATGATCAAACTCATCATCAGAAGTATAGGTTGCTAATTTTTCATCATATAAAGAATAGGGTGATTTTCTGCCTTCTACAATCGAATGACCTTTAAATAGCTTTACTCTAACTGTTCCTGTTACGAACTTTTGCGTTTCTTCAAGGAAAGCCGCTAATGCTTTTTGTAAAGGAGAAAACCAAAGACCTTCATAAATTAATTCAGCCATCTTCTTCTCAATGACTGGTTTAAAGTGAGCCACTTCCTTCACTAAAGTTAAATCCTCAAGCTCTTTATGAGCCTTTATTAATGTCATTGCCCCTGGACATTCATACACTTCACGAGACTTAATCCCAACTAAACGATTTTCAACATGGTCAATGCGACCAACTCCATGCTTCCCTGCAAGTGTATTTAATTCTAAAATTAACTCTGATAATGGATACTGTTTTCCATTAAGCCTAACTGGCACACCTTTTTCGAAATCAATTTCGACGATATCGGGTATATTTGGTGCATCTTCAAGACTAGCTGTCAGTTCATATGCATCTTGAGGTGGTGCAGCCC
>JAEWDX010000205.1 GCA_023389895.1 Bacillota bacterium | reverse complement strand
GATGAATGTTTTCTCTTAGTAATAGAATTTGCTTGATGGCTTTGGAAAGATGATTGGATTCGGGCAATTGTTTTCCCGAGTCGTTTCGTTGATACTGGTTTTAGTAAATAATCAATAGAATCTAGTTCAAAAGCTTGGACGGCATAGTCATTAAATGCAGTAACAAATACAATATGAATGCGATTATTCCAATCTTGAATGATTTCTGCTAAATCTAAACCGGTTAATCCCGGCATTTCAATGTCTAAAAAGGCTACTTGAAAATCTAATTCTGCTAATTCATTTATTAAAGACTTTGCATTTGTAAAGGTTTTAATGACTTCTACGCCTCCAACTTCTAATAATTTCCTTTCTAAAAGCTCAAGTGACATTTTTTCATCATCTACTAGAACAGCCCGAATCATAAAAGAACCTACCTTCACAAATAGTTAACCTTTTACCTTTTGAAATAGGAAGAATGTACTGATTTACATAATTTTGTAATATATATACAATCGTAGTATTAGGAATATCGTTTGTCAATAAAAGTGAATAAGTATAGGGTGTGAATAATTTTGTCCAGAACTATTTCAATTATCGCATCAATTAGTATTATCATCATAACCATTTTAAGTTTAATTGATTTTCCTGTATTTTCTGAGCCCAGTGAGCTAGAAGCAAAAGATGGAGTAATAGATTTAACAGCTTGGAGCTCTAATAAGGATGGAATGGTTGAACTTAATGGAGGTTGGACTTTATACCCAGGTAAATTAGTGATCCCAAATTCAAGCTATGAAAATCTTAAGGTGGAAAACGTTAAGGTACCTGGGAATTGGAATAAATATATTTCTGCTAATCGCCCATACGGCACGTATCATTTGGTTATTGACGTTCCTCGGGATGGAAGATATGGCATGATGGTAAGAACGATTCGGCAGTCTAGCAGGATGTATATTAACGGCATTGAAGTGGGGAATAGTGGAAACCCAACTGAGGATAAAAACAAGTATAAATATAGTGATACGAAATATATGGTGCTTGCAGAAAGTGCTAATAAGCGTCTGGACGTTGTGCTCCAAGTAGCTAATTATAGATATCCAACAGGAGGTATTGTTCATTCAATCTACTTTGGGGAGGATAAACAGATAATCGCCAAAAAAAATGTATATCAATTTATCGATGCGATCCCAATTATCGGTTTTTTAGTTATGTTCATTATTTATTTTATGAGCTATTTTCAACAAGGCAAGGAGATCTATCGTCTCTATTTTAGTCTATTTTGCCTTTCGATCGGATTATATGTTTCAACAATAAGTGAAAAGCTGGTTTTATTATTTCTGCCAAACTTAACTCAGTTAACGCAGTTAAATATGCAGATGTTTCTTATTCATAGTGCTGTATTTTTCTTTCTGCTATTTATTTATGACTTCTTTAAGCCATATACAAATCGAAGGATTGTTAATGTATTATCGATATTATTAATTTTCCAAATTCTCCGACATGGCATTTTAATGCCGTTGGTATTTTTTAACACCCCGATTAAATATGCCCAAATTATGATTGTTACTGTGATTGCAGCTTGCTATATCTACGTCTTAACTGTATTATTAAAGGCTTTTTTTCATAAAGTAGATGGATCTCAGTTTGTATTAGTGTTAGTTACTTCATTTTCATGCATTGGTACTTTACTTGGTGTTAATTTCCTTTTTGATGTTGATATGGGAATGGAATTATTATGTCTATTTTTAATGATGCTCATTAGTATCTCAGCACTTATCGGTCATCGATCGCGGGTGGCTTTTAAGCAGATAGAAAAGCTTTCAAAGGAATTGCTCTATTTTGATAAGCAAAAAGATGAGTTTTTGGCAAAAACTTCGCATGAATTGAGAACACCTTTGCATGGAATTTTGAATCTTTCACAGTCGTTAATGGAAGGTGTAGAAGGTCATCTTAATAAAAAACAACAGGAAAGTGTCCTATTAATTCATACAGTAGGAAAGCGGCTTGCAAGATTGGTAGAAGATCTTTTATACGCTAGAAATATTAAGCAAGCTGAGGTTCAATTAGCACCGACTGTTGTCAACGTTCATATTGTTGAAAATATTATCGAGGAAATGAATTATTTACTTCCTAATCCGGGTACGGTCAAACTAGTAAATAAAATACCGCAAGATATCCCTCCTGTTTTTGTCGATGAAACAAGATTAAATCAGATTTTCTTTAATCTCATTTATAATGCGATTAAGTTTACGTTATTTGGTGAAATTATTATTTCCGCAAAAGTAGTAAATGAAGAAATGTACATTTCTGTTAAAGATACTGGAATTGGCATGGATGAGGAGAAGCTTGATCGCATTTTTACTTCTTTTTATCAAATTGATCATAATGGAATGATGAAATCAGAAGGACTTGGATTAGGACTAAGTATTACAAAGCGTTTAGTTGAACTTTCAGGTGGACAGATTTCAGTATCTTCACAAGTTGATAAAGGCTCCTGTTTTACATTTTCTTTACCATTAGCTACAGAGGAGCAAATTACTGCGAAAGTCGTTCGTACACAAATTGCGCAAAACCAATTTACAAGTCTAGAAAATATTCATGGGGAAGTTCCCCAACTAACTTTTCCAATGAAGGTAGAAGGAAATCGTTGGTTTACGATTTTAATCGTTGATGATGAGCCTGCAAATTTGAAGGCGATGCTCAATATTATCACTTCTTTAAAATATACAGTCATTGCTGTTGAAACAGGTGAAGAAGCGCTCGAAATTGTAAAAAATGAAACCGTCGATTTAATGATTGTCGATTTAATGATGCCGGTAATGTCAGGCTTCGAAGTTTGTAAAGCGATTCGAAAAGACTATGATCATGTAGAACTGCCGATTTTGATTTTAACGGCAGCTGGACAAATGACGGATTTAATTACTTCATTCCAGTTAGGGGCAAATGATTTTTTGCAAAAGCCCATTAACAAAAAAGAGATGAAGGTGAGAATTGATTCATTATTGTTAATGAAGGAATCTTCACAAGCAGCTGTGAACAATGAATTGAGCTACTATTTTGCCCAAATCACCCCGCATTTTTTATACAATACATTGAATACAATCATTGGGCTTAGTTATAAAGACGCAGAAAAAACCCGAGAAGCATTGCAATATTTAGCGATTTATTTTCGAGCGAAGTTAGATTATAAGAACCATCATAGCCTCGTTCCTCTTGAAGATGAACTAGAATTAGTCCAGGCTTACTTAGCAATCGAAAAAATGCGTTTTGGTGAAAGGCTAACGATTGAATATGATATTGATGAGACAATTGAGGGGCTTATTCCTTCGATGACGATTCAACCACTTATTGAAAATGCAGTCCAGCATGGAATTGCTAAGAAGAAGGATGGGGGTACAGTTCGTTTATCCATTAAAAAAGTAGCAGATGAGATTGAAATTGTTATTAAAGATGACGGAGTAGGAATTTCAATGGATAAACAAAAAGAGCTCTTAAATGGGCGAAATAATCGGATAGGCTTTACCAATCCATTGAAAAAATTAAGGCTTATCAAAAATGCTTCATTTAAGCTGGAAAGCATGGAAGGGAATGGAACGAAAATTTCAATAAAATTGCCCGAGGTGAAAAGCCGATGAAAGTCATGTTAATAGATGATGAATTATTTGCTTTAGACGTGTTGGAAAAACAATTGAATAAAGTTGAGGGCATTGAGATTGTTGGGAAGTATCAAAATCCGGAGCTGGCTTTTCTTGATTTAGCGAAGTTAGAGGTTGAAGTTATTTTTCTTGATATGGAAATGGGAGAAGTACACGGAATCGAATTCGCCGAAAAAATTACAGCCGTTTACAGTAATGTTGAGATCATTTTTGTAACAGCTCATCCAGAGTTCGCATTAGAAGCTTTTGAAGTGAATGCGATTGATTATTTATTGAAGCCAGTGAGTATAAATCGTTTGAAAAAAGCGATTTTAAAAACGAAAGAGAAGCTAGAGTTATATAAAGGAAGAAAAGAGTCTCCTATTCAAACAGAACAATCTTTATCTATTTATACGATGAAAAGCTTTCGGCTTCTTGATTCTGAGCAAAATATCATTAAGTGGCGAACAAAAAAGGTGAAGGAATTATTTGTTTTTCTATGGCATCATCGGGAGAAACCAGTTCATAAAGCACAGATAATAGAAGAGCTTTGGCCAGAGATGGACATAAGAAAATCGATGGTATTGCTTCATACGACTGTTTATCATTTGAGAAAAGTGTTAAAGGGCAATGGGATTGAAAATCCGATCAAGCTAGTGAATGAATACTACCTCCTATCGACTTTATTTCTAAGTGACATTTATGAATTAAAAGAAATTATCACAATAAATGAACTGTCTTCTGAAAAGGTTAGAAGAGTTCTTGAAATTTACAGTGGAGACTATTTAGAGGAAGAAAATTATCCATGGGTCATCCAAGAACAGCAATTAATTAGACAGTCCGTATTACACTTTCTTGAGAGATTTATTGAAACGACAAAAAACGGCAATGAGCATCCCCTTTTAATCGAGGCATGCCTGGAAAAAATGTTAGCGCTAGATATTTATAATGAAACATATATGCTGCAGCTTTTAGAATATTATGGTAAGAGGGGCAATATTCAAAAAATGGATGAGCTCTATCAAGTAATTAGCAAAAGATTGAAGAATGAATTAGGAATTTCGATTCCAGATGGAATGGAGGAATTTTACAAAAATCTAGTTGCAAATAGGTTAAGGTGAATTAAATTCCCTTACATTGGATTTAAGGAAAAACCCATAATTTTGTAAAAGGCTTGGCGAGTGCTGAGTCTTTTTTATTTGGGATAAAAGGATATTTTACCCAGGGAAAAGAGGAAATCGTTCTCTAATTGGACAAAAAATGACATTTGTTCAGAAGTTGTTCAGTGTGCAAATAGTAAAATTAACATGGTATTTCCTTACAAGTGGAATAGCTACACTATATTTTTAGCATAAAAGAATTACTTTTACTTCAATTAAATAGTTATAAAGTTGTTAGAAGTTATATGGAGGGAGGGAATGATTATGGAAGTATTTGTTGCGAGGCAGCCGATCTTTACGGTAAATGAAGAAGTCTTTGGCTATGAGCTACTTTATCGAAGCAGTCAAGATATGAATGTGTTTCCTAATATTAATGAGGATCAAGCTACAGCTGAATTAATTATTAATAGTTTTTTAAATATCGGGATAGATAAACTATCAGGTGGTAAACCATGCTTTATTAACTTCACTGAAAATTTGTTGAAATTAAAACTACCAACATATTTTCATCCGCTTGAGATTGTTGTTGAAATTCTAGAATCAGTTGGACCAAGCATGGAACTAATTGAAATTTGCAAAGAATTAAAAGAGCTAGGTTATTCAATTGCACTAGATGACTTTATTCTCGATGAGAATAATATTTTTACGAAAGAGCTTTTTAACTATATCGATTTTGTAAAGGTTGATTTTCTCTCTACTACAATAAAGATGAGAGAGAAAATTGAAAAACTTGCAAATGAGTTAAATGTAAAATTACTTGCTGAAAAGCTTGAATCTCATGAATCTTATGAAGACGCTAAAAAGCGTGGATATCATTTATTTCAAGGCTTTTTCTTTTCAAAACCAATCGTTATATCTTCAAAAGATGTGCCAACTAATTTTCATTCTTACTACGAATTAATTCAACATTTATCAGTGGACGAGCCTTTGATAGAACGGATAACTGAAATAATCGAAATGGATCTTTCCCTTTCGTATAAATTACTAAAATTAATAAATTCCCCAGGGTATCGTCCACGACAAAGAATAAGCTCAATTAGACAAGCAATTGTAATGCTTGGATTTACGGAACTACAAAAATGGATATATGTACTTGCTGTAAGAGAGTCAACGAATAAAAAAACAGATATGTCACATGAAATTATTCTGCACAGTTTAATAAGAGCAAAAATGTGTGAAGAAATCGGTAGGCTAATAAGAAGTGACAATGCGCCATCAAGCCATTTCTTGACTGGAATGTTTTCGTTGATGGACACAATATTAAGTAAACCAATAGAGGAAATCCTTACCGAATTGCCACTTTCAGAAGAAATTTGTGATGCGTTATCAGGGAACCCAAATAGAATGAAAGAAGTTCTCGACCTAGCCATTGCAGTAGAAACAGCACAATGGGAAGTTATTCGTGAGAAATGCTGCCATTTTAACATGGATGAAAAGGTCGTTTTTGATGTGTACTCGGAGTCTTTAACTTGGGCAAATAAGCTCGTGTTAAAGGAAAGTGTTAGTTGATAAATGATTTATTTCACATAGAGGAGGTGATGGACATTCAAAAAAGTTTGAGTGGAAGGGGTCCTAGAAATTGCGTAGCAAATTTGGGGTTATCTTCATAATTTTGGGTGTTCTATTACTTATTTATCCACAACTTGAGAAAAAAACTTTAGATAAGAAGCAAGAAGAATTAATTCAAGCCTTCTTGCAAATTGGTGATGGGATTGATTATGGAGAGGCTCCGCAACTGGAGAAAGTGGAAGCAGCAGTGGATCAAGAGCAGTCTGAGAAATTAGATGGTGCAAGAGGTATTGTCCGAATTCCGAAAGTCGATTTAGAAATGGTCATCTTTGAAGGGTCAACCGAAGCTTCATTAAATAAAGGAGTCGGCATGATCGAACCTGAAAAGGAATTCGGGGTTAACAATGTTGGATTAGCAGGACATCGCGGAATTGTTTATGGGAAGCAATTTAATCGGTTGGATGAACTAGAGCCTGACGATGAAATCGAAATACAAACAAAAACAGAACGTTATGAATTTGTCGTCGTCAAAACCTTTGTTGTCGATTATACAGAAGTAGGGGTACTAACGGATAAAGACGAGCCATACCTCACCTTCGTTACATGCACACCGATCGGCAAGAGTGACACAACTGATCGCTTAATTGTACAAGCAATATTAAAGAATAGAAACTAAAAGCAAGGGGATTTGTATGAAGAAGATTAGTCTTATTTCGTTAATGATGCTATTGATTGTTAATAGCTTCGTAGGATCATTGAATGTAAAAGCGGAAACTGAGGTAAGTGACCAGTCATTTGTATTAAGTGAACCACAAATTGAAAGCGTGGATGGAAAAGAAGTAAAAGTAAAGTATGATTGGACCTTTATTGCTGATGAAGGGAATGGAGAGAAAATCTATTCATTTCCAGTGCCAGCAGAAGTAACAGTTGCACAAGAACAAACAGGAGAGCTACTAACTAGTCAATCTAATAGTGAGCTTATTAATGAATCTCAAGATGAACTAACTAATGAACCAAAAGGCGAATTAACTAGTGACTCAATTGGAGAAACTGAGAATGTAAATAATGAGCCACAAGGTGAGCTACCGAGTCAGCCTGAAGATGATTCGAATACTATCGAAGAAATTGATTCTGCAACTGACCTGACAAATGGTGTTGAAAATGATTCGACAGATGAAGGATCGAATGAATCAAATGATGGCTTACCTAATGAAGAAATTGATGAACCAACTAATTTACCAGTAGACGTACCAACTAGTAATACTCCTACCGCAATTGGTTCATATAAGGTAACTACTTCCGGCGATATTATTATTACAATTAACGAAGGACAAGAGAAAAACACCACTGGATGTTTTGAATTTACAGCATTGGCAGGCAAGGAAACGAGAAGCACAATTATTACGGAGAATATTTTAACGGATGCTGAATTAACTTTCGAAGATAAGATAGGAAATCCAGTTGAAGGTGTTGATCAAGAATCGATTATCGTCGTGAAGTATAAATGGGCTCTTCCAAATGGCCATGGCTATAAAGCTGGAGCAACATTTAATTTCAATTTACCTCCTGAGCTTACAGTTTATGAAGAAGTAACAAATGAACCATTAAAGTTCGGAGCAGACACGTTAGGAACATTCACTGTAAAGATGAATGGAGAAGTGACAGTTGTTTTTAATGACTTTATTGAAAATCACTCTAATATTAGCGGAACAATGGAAGTTATCTCAAAAATTAGTGAGCAAGTTATTGTAACAGAAGAAAGAGTCGTAAAGGTTACCCCAATTCAAGGTGGAATCTCTAAAGATATACCGATTATTTTTCATCCAAGTGGTTCAACCATTGATAAAAAGGGAATTCCAAATAAATCATATAATACGGAAAAGATTGAGTGGACAGTTGATTTCAACAAAAACCTAGATACGATAAAAAATGCTGTCTTAAGCGATCCAATTCAAGCAGGGCAAGAGTTGGAAGCAGATTCTATTAAAGTATTTGAGATCGTTACAAGACTGGATGGCAGTGTTGAATTAGGAAAAGAAGTTACATCTGCTGTTAATATAGGAAAAATGGAAAATGGAAAAGATTTTAAAGTAAACCTTGGTGAAATAATATCTGCTTATCGTGTTGTCTACACAACGAAGATTACAGATCAAGATAAGACGAAGTTTGATAATAAAGCGACTTTATCAGGCGAGGATTTCTCAGATATAGAAGCGAGTGCATCAGTAGGTGTTAAACGTGGCGTTGCGCTAGCGAAAAAATCGACAGGGTATGATGAAGCTACTCAAACCATTACATGGGAAATCAAATACAATTATAACGAAAAATCAATTCCACAAGCAGATGCTTTATTGAAGGACTTCTTTAATAATACGCAAGAGCTTGTAAAAAAATCAGATGGTACTTTTGATTTCATAGTAAAGAAGATAACGATTGATGAGAATGGAAATGAAAGTGGATCAGGTGAGGTATTTACGAATTATACAATTACTCCTAAAAAATCTACAGACAATAGAAATGGTTTTGAGCTTCAGTTCAACCAAGATATTCATGAAGCATATAAAATCACTTATAAGACAAGAGCTATTGATCGTGTGTTTGATTGGGAGAAAATCACAAACGAAGTTGAATCAGGAGAACATAAGACTTCAGGAACAAGGGATATATATCAGCAAATTCTTTATAAATCCAATTATAAGGACCATCCCTATACTGATTATAACAAGAAAACAACAACTTGGATGATTTCTTTCAATATAGACAGTCATTTAATGAAAGATGTGAAGCTAGTTGATACTTTTCTAAACAAAGGTCTTACATTAATTCCTGAAACTTTGAGAATTACGACTCAAGGGAAGGAACTAGTAAAAGATACAGATTACAAACTTATTAATAAGGGCGAAGATGGTTTCGAAATTGAGTTTCTGCATGAGATCAGTACTCCACACTATATCCAATATGAGACAAACTTTAATTATGACGCTCGTGAGGATAAAAATAAAGACTATTTAAATAACAAAGCCGTAATTACATGGATAGATGAAAGCAGTGAAGAGAAATCAAAAGAAGCTACAGCAACATTTACACTAGATTCTTACACAAAGTCAAATGGCTTCAAACATGGTTCGTATAATGCTGTAACAAAGGAAATTACATGGAGTATTGGAATCAACTACAATTTAAGAACGCTTGCAGCAGCTTCTGTAGTGGATGAAATCCAAGGTAACCAAATAATTGATCAAAATTCTTTAAAAGTTTATAAGATGACATTAACTGGTGGAGAAAATGGTACGAAGCAAGAAGAGGCAGTTGAAAACAGTGATTATGAAATTGTTTGGGATCCAACTGGTCAACCAGGCTTTAGAGTGAATTTCTTGAAAGAAATTAATTCTGCCTATTTAATCGAGTATAAAACAAGTCTTGAAGATCAGTTAATCAAAGAAAAGTATGATAATAAGGCAACTTTATATAATAATACTGTAAAGGTAACAGATGTAACTGCCAGTGTGTCTGTGCTAAATGGAGGAAAGTATACAGGGAAAACAGGTGAGCAGAAGGGGAAAATTATCGATTGGAATATCGAGATCAACTTTGGTCAATCAAAAGTATCAAATGCTAAAGTAGTTGATACACCAAGTGAAAACCAAATACCCCTTGAACAATCATTCCACCTGTATTCTACAATAGTAGGTGAAAATGGCTCAGTAAAGAAAGGGAAGGAATTAGAGCAAGGTACTGATTATACACTTGAATTTACTAACGATGGTTTCGTGCTTGCTTTTAAAGAGGATATCGATAAACCATATATTTTAGCTTATCAATCTCTTATTTTAGCTAAAGTTGGGGATACAGTTCATAACGATGTTAAGTTTACTGGTGATCAAATTACAATTGAAACGACCGAGTCAAAATCATCACTGACTGTAAAAAGAACGACAGGAATTGGCACAGGTACAGGAGAGGTAGGTAGCCTTGAAATAATTAAGGTAGATGCTAATAATCCGGAGAAGTTCCTCGAGGGTGCGATTTTCTCATTAATTGATGAAGTAAGTGGAGCAGTAATTAAAACCTTAACAACAGGTGCAGATGGAAAAGTTAAGTTTGAAAAGCTTCTTTACGGCGAATATCTTCTAAAAGAAGATCAAGCACCTAAAGGATATGTCGTTGGAATAAATGGTACGGAAATAGTTAATATTAATCAACCAGAAGATTCATTAACAATCAAAAATGAAAAAATTTATCAAGCAGTTGAATTAACAAAATTCGCTAAAGATGAAGAAGACAACAAAATTTATTTAGCGGGTGCTGAATTTGAGCTTCAAATTGAAAATAGTGAAGGTAATTATGAAAAGGTAGAAATGGAAGGCAATCCATTTAAGACAAATGACAATGGCAAGATTACTGTTAACAACTTAGAACCTGGCAATTATCAATTCGTTGAAATTACAGCTCCAGAACATTACTTATTAGATGAGGATCCTGTAAACTTTACCATTGTTAAGAATCAAACTTCAATCGTTTCAGTAGAAAAAGAAAATAAAAGAGGAAACGGAAATATCGAGATTGAGAAAGTTGATGGTTCGACGAATAAGAAACCGCTAGCGGGTGCTGAATTTGAACTTTATAACAGCGAAGGTGAGAAAATCGGTGAGACGGTTATAACTGCTGAAGACGGAAAAGCGGTTTTCGAAGACCTGCCTTACGATCACTATGTATTGAAGGAAGTTAAGGCTCCTGTAGGCTATGTAATTAGTAAGAGTTCTGAAAACATTGACGTAACTCTCGATGAAGAAGTGAAAAAACTAGAACCAATTAAAAACTATCGACCATCGAATCCAGAAAAACCGTGGAATCCAGGTGAGCCAAATAACCCAGGCACCCCAGGTGAACCGAGTAAGCCAAAAGATCCAAACAAGCCAGGTGATCCGAAAGATCCAAAAGATCCAGACAAGCCAGTTGACTCGAATGATCCAAAAGATCCAAATCAACCAGGTGGCTCGAAAGATCCGAAAGATCCTACCAACTCAGGCAACCCGAATGCCCCTGGAAATGTAAATAATCCAGGCGGATCAAGAGGAGTGGGTGATCCAAATAATGCAAATAATCCAAACAACCAAGCGAATGGATTGCCGCAAACAGGAGAAGCAGCAAATCCAGTATTACCTATTGTTGGCCTTGCATTCACTCTAATCGGAATTTTGCTGATAGTGAAAAGAAGACGAACAGATTCATAAAGTGAAACTCAATCAGTGGGGGCTTTCCTTCATCCCCACTGATTGTTAGTTGAACCAATCGGGCATTTAAGGGCTGTTTGATCCCCCACTTAGAATTTTTGTTTTCCCTTAACTACTTGAAGTGGGGGTCTTACAGCCCGTTAATGCGGGATAAATAAAAAGAGAGGACAATGATTTAGATTAAAATCTAAAATTGTCCTCTCTTTTGTCTGTGGATTATAATCTCATATAAAATCTATGAAATTTTAACTGAACCTTTTTTTCCAGTTGCCTTATTCGTATAAATCAATTTATTATTCTCAATATAAAGATCGATAGAGTGGATTTTATTAAGCTGTTTTAAGCCAGAACCGTCTAGTTTAGCTTGATATAGATAGCCACTATTTGAATAATTACTAAAGTAAATCGTATTTTCCGTGATGGCAAAATAAGGAGCAGGAGCATTAAGTAATTTTGTTTTTCCAGTACCATCTTTTTTCATGCGATAAATCTTATTGTTGTCCTTATTATTAGAATAATAGTAAAAGGAATTTAATTCTTTCATTGAAGCAAATTCTTGGAAATACGCATATTTACTGCTTTTTGCTTCAGGAAATTGCTTCTCATCCCAAACATGATCCTTTTTTAGTACAGATGTAGGAACAAGAAAATATTGATAACTAATTTCTCCAGCTCGGTTCGGAACTGGATCATTCCAAGTTGCATCGATATAATAATATTCCCCATCAATTTTGACTAGATTCCAAGCATGATCCCCGCTATTCGCTTTGCCGGTAATGTAGTGGGTTTCAATGCCAACCATCTCTAATAATAGTTGCATTGTTTTGGAGTATCCTTCACAGACTGCAACACCGTTTATAAATAATCCATACGGTGTATAAGAAGCTTCTGGTACTTTGTTTTGTTTGAAATTTTCCCAGTCATAAGCTGTATTTAGAATGATATAATCGTGGACTGCCTTTACTTTATCGAACTCCGTATAGCCTGGTTTGATAATTTGTTTTAGAATATTATTTATTTTTGCTTCTTGCTTTTGAACCATTTCTTTTATTTTAGTAGTAGGATATTTATATTTTAGTTCAATTTTCCCATCGGAATAAATTTTTGTTCCTGCATGCTGAAAATAGAAAATTTCAGGATGATCGTCGAGCACTTCATTTATAATAGAGTCGACATCCTTATATGAGACGGATTCGGCAGGAAAAAAAGCCGTACTAGTGAAACTAGTAATGGAGTTTAATAGATTTTGATAAGTTTCTTCACGTGGACTTATTTCTTTTGCGGAGGTAGGAAAACCTACTGTTAATAAGAATACAAAGAAAAACGGAACGACAAAAAAAGCCTTTTTAAACATAATGCATCTCTCCTTACGATTTTATTCTTTTCAGAATAAATTACGGTAACCCAGCCGTCATAGCGATTTCGCCTTAGACCTGTGGCTTTGCGTCTCAATCTTTCAATTGATTTGCCATTATCTTCATTATATATGAGAATATCTTTTTTTAATAGTCGAATTAGACTATTAGTATGACAAAATGACTAATAGTTAAAAAACGATGCAGTTGGCATGCAAAAGAGTGGGTCGATGTTTGCAAAGGCTGGGAAGTCGAGCTGAGGGAAGAAGAGGTTGTAAAATAAGAAGAGGAGAGTTTCGAAAAGAAAATATCCTTTTCGAGACTCTCCTTTAAATCTATTCTTTAACGAAATGTTCTTTATTTCGAAAGATAGGGTCTACCTGATCTGGAAGAAACCATTGTGTTTTAATGGGTATTTGATGTTCATTTAAGAGAGCTTTTAGCTCCTCCATGAAAACGCCTCGTGTCATGTCGCAGGATGGACTGCTTTGAATTCCGAGAATGCCGACAATGTCATAAGCACATCTTTTGTACTCAATTAATTGTTCAATGATTGGCTGTAAAATGTTTCTACAATGGTTACGGTATTCTTCGTTATCATATTCCTCATATGTCATTGGTGGTCGTTCAAGACCAAGAAAAGTGAACTCAGGACAGGGAAGCTGCAATATCCCTAATCCTTCTTCTTGAATCCAATCGACTGCAGAGTGGATAGCACCAGTGCTCCGTGCTTCACCGTCAATTACTGTATTTTGGTTTAAAATACAATGGGACGTGATAATGATTTTTTTCTTACGCTGCATGACGTTGATGCCCCTTATATATCTTTTGGAAGATGGGCAACTTCATAATGATAAACATGACAAGTAAGCAAGTAGCAATTTTATCAACAATATTACCTGTTATTCTAGAGATAAATGTAGAAGCGAAAACACTTTCGCCCGCAGCCCGCAGCCATAATACGACAATATCAAAGCCACTTCCGTTTAAACCTCCGAAGATGGCAACAGCAATAGGGGTTCCGATCAGTGGTGCAACAATAGATAGAATGATTCCAGTAATAAGTGCTATATACCATTTTGTAAAATTAAACTTTCTTGCCATAAAGCCAACTACGAGTGCAATTCCAACATTTACCAATCCAAAAAAGATTGCCGTCGGGCTCGTTGTAATTCCTAAAATAACATTCGTTAATAAACCTGTTAGTGCCCCCCACCAAGGACCAAATAAGACTGCCATTAAAACGGTTCCAATCGTATCAAGAAATAATAGTGGAATCTTCAATGCGGAGACGATCGTACCAAGTACAACGTTTAGGACAATACACATTGCTCCATAAGTTAAAATAACTGTTTTCCCCTTATTCATAAAAACGCCCTTCCTATTTTCATCTGATGAACAACTAATTAATATCACTATAATTTACTTGCTGGAATGACTTTTATCACTAAAAAGGCTGGGTATCGAGAAATACTATAATAACATATCTGTATTATCGATTTTAAAGATAGTATAGATTTTTCGCAGATAGGCATAGCTATCGTGGGGAGTAATATAGACTAATGACTCGTTATCATGTTAACATGTCTTGATAATAGTATTTATTTTTCAAATGACAAGGAAAGCTGAGGCTAGGAGCTGAAGCTAGACAAGGGTGTTAAGGATGAAAAAAACGTTTATTGATCTTTTGTTTATTACAATTGGTGCTTTACTTTTTGCATTAGGGGTTAATCTCTATATCATTCCGAATGAGCTTGGAGAAGGCGGCGTAACGGGAATAACGATTATTGCTTATTATCTCTACAAATGGTCGCCAGGCTTAGTGAACTTAGTTCTAAATTCGATCTTGTTAGTTGCCGGTTATAGATTTTTGAGTAAAATGACAACTGTTTATACGGTGATTGCGGTTGTACTAAACTCTTTGTTTTTGCATTTAACAGAGGGATGGACAATTGCGTCTGATGAAATTATTGTCAATGCCATTTTTGGCGGTGTATTTGTCGGAGTGGGGATTGGTTTAATTATTCGAGTAGGTGGGACAACAGCTGGTACAACGATTTTAGCAAGAATAACGAATAAATATTTTGGCTGGAGTATTAGCTATGGGTTATTGTTTTTTGATTTAATTGTTGTCTTTTCATCGTATTTCATTATTGGCCCAGAAAAATTAATGCTAACAGTTATGATGCTCTATATTGGAACAAAGGTAATGGAATTCATTATAGAAGGCTTTAATTCGAAAAAAGCAGTCACGATTATTTCCTCAGAGCCAGACAAAATCGCCCAGCAGGTGAATGAATTGATGAATCGAGGTGTTACTGTTTTTAATGGCAGCGGCTACTATACAAAAACGGACAAAGATATTTTATATATTGTCATAAGCAGCCAAGAAATAGTGAAGCTGAAGAAAATTGTGAAAGAGGCAGATAAGAACGCTTTTGTTGCCATTCATGATGTACGGGATGTTTTTGGTGAAGGCTTTGGTGAGATTTCTAAGTCATAAAAACGGCGCATTAATTTTTCATAGAGTAGATTTAAAAAAAGGATATTTGAAATTATGAACTTTTCACAGCTTCAAGTATCTTTTTGTTTTCTTATGTAGCATTTTATAGCGCCCCTGTTAATAACCTTTTATAGATGATTATTTTCTAGGGGGGATAAAAAATGCAGGGCAACGACAGCTTACAAAACCCAGGGGCAGCAGGAGGTATGTTTGTTGCACGGTCATTAGATGAAGTTCGTTTTTGGTCGAGGATTATGAAGGAGCATTCGCTTTTTCTTCGATTAGGGTTTAGGTGTGATGATACCCAATTAATTCAAGAAGCGAATCAATATTATCATTTATTTGAACAGATAGAACAGAAATCTCATTCATTCACTAATCAAACGGATCCAGAAAAGATTAAAAGATTCAATTCAGAAGTTCAACAAGCAGCTACAGGTATTTTTGCTTTTAAACGAAAAGTACTAGGATTAATTCTAACCTGCAAATTACCAGGAGCGAATAATTTTCCTCTCTTAGTGGATCATACGAGCCGGGAAGCGAACTATTTTAGAAAACGTTTAATTGAGCTGAATGAAGGGAAATTAAAACCACTAGCCGATGCGATTATTAAAGAAAATGTTTTCTTCTTAAGGATAATGGCTGATCATGCTAAGTTTATTGGACATCTTCTCGATCCGTCGGAAAGAAAACTTGTTGATATGGCAAGAGAATTTAGCAACGATTTCGACCAATTACTATTCCAAGCTGTTGATTTAGAAGGAATGAAACCACAATCGCAAACGGTACCGCTATTGGATCAATTTCTTGATCAGAATCGGGTGTCGGTCGTATCTTTAAGAGACTTTAAAAAGACAGCGCGAGATTTAATAGAAGAGTGTAAGATTAAAAGTATTATTCATCCGTTATTAGCAGATCATGTTTTCCGTGAAGCGGAAAGATTCCTGGCGATTATTGATATGTTTGAAGCGCATTTAACAGGGGAAACTAAACAAAGATAGCAAAGCGACAATAGTGTGGCAGCTTGCAGATAAGATAAGACCGCTTTGCTTGTACAAAAGAAGGAAAATGGTCACAAGTGTGGTAGATTAGATCGTTTTCCAAGTGTGAAAGAGGAAAAGACCATTTTTCGTGAACTCACGAATAGAAATGGTCTTATTATTTTTATTCATACCTGTGTAACTAAATTGTAAAATACGCCAAAAAGTCCAATGTTAATAATAGATAGAACATGTTACATTTTGTAATGGGATATTTTACCGCAATAGATGCCTCTTTTTGTTTGTTATAATCGGGACAAGTTAAAAAACAACAGGAGGTAGCAAATGAAGAAGACTTTGGTTACAACTACACTAGCAGTTGCACTTAGTATAAGTTCATTAGGGGGGCTTCCCACCAGTTTGAATCTAACAAAGGTCTCAGCTGCAACTACAAATATTCAAAATAATCAAGCGGCTGTTGAAGCAAAGGCTGATCAATTAATTCAGCTAGGTAAAAGTTTAATAGGAAAAGCTACATACAGTAATACAGAATACAAAGCAACCTATCCATACAAATTTTCATGTGCTTCTTTTCTTATGTATATTTTTGAAAAAAGTGGGGTTGATCTTGCGACATATAACGAAGATTATATGATGGAGCAGGGAACTCCAGTGGCAAGAAATCAATTACAAAAAGGGGATCTCCTATTCTTTAGCACTAAAGGTGGTGGCATTCCCGATCATGTAGCTATGTATATTGGAGATAATAAAGTCATTCATATGGCTGATTCGAAACAAAACATTGTAATTTCAGATTTAGATAGCAAGCCTTATTATAAAGATAGTTACCTTACGGCGCGGAGAGTATTGCCTACCTTACTTCCTTCTAATCCAACTACAAAAGGGGATAAAATTGTTGGACTTTCCTATGATGTAATGAAAAAAGCAACGATGGGCAGTGTCGATGATGAAAAGTCACTCAAATTCACTGGGGCTGGCTTTGTGAATTATATTTATAAACAAAATGGCGTGACGTTAGGAACGACGAATATTAAAGAACAAATGAAGCTTGGTACAACTGTATCTCGCCAAAATTTGAAAAAAGGTGATTTAGTTTTCTTTAGTAGTGCGAGCGGATCAAGCACACCTTCATTAGTTGGGATTTATGCTGGCGATCACCGCCTCATTATTCCGACATCATCTGGTATTCAGACAAGAGTGCTTTTTGTAGATTACTATGATCAGCGTTATATTACAGCGAAGCGAGTTTTTTCAGACAATACAACAACAAACCCAACACCCCCGGATGAGCAGCCAGAAAAAACTCAGGCTGATAAAGTAGTAAGCACTGCATCTGAATTAGTTGGAAAAGCAAAGTTCGGCTATTCTTATGATGAGAGCACTCTAACATTTACGGGTGCTGGTTTTACATACTATGTTTTTAAACAGTATGGAATTGATTTAAAATCCAAAATAGCAAACAGTCAAGCACAATTGGGTCAAGCAGTCGAAAAGGCTAAACTTCAAAAAGGTGATCTTTTGTTCTTTTCGAGAGATAATAGTGGTTCAAAAATCACCCAGCCTGGAATTTATATTGGAGGAAATGAGTTTATATACCTTTCTACTTCTGGCGGAGTAGTGAAGGAAAGCTTAACTTCTAGCTGGGCAACGAAAAACTATGTGACTGCACGTCGCGTTCTATAATGATAAGTGGGGTAATTCATTATTCGTTTAACGAAAATGAATTGCCCCACTTTCTTATATCTAGGAAGTCGGTTGAATCTAATTCTTCTTCAAACTATTTGCAAACTCAATCATCGAGCGGCTTGACATTGGGCCTTTAATAAGTAGAATGGCGTTGTTGTTCAGAATGGGCTGCAAAATTTCGAGAATGCCGTTTACATCTTTAAAGGAATGAACATTTGCCTTTGTTCCGTCTGCCACAGCTTGTTTCGCAATGTCTTCTGCCTTGCTTCCAATCGTAATCAGAGTGTGAATATTTCTTTTTGCAACGAGACTACCAATCTCACGATGATAGCGCTTTTCAAAGTTTCCTAACCGGTTAATATCTCCTAGAATGAGAATAACATTTTTACTAGTACCAATAGAATCAAGAACCTTTAATGCGGCTTCAATTGAAGTAGGATTGTTTGTCCACGTATCATCAATAATAGTGCTTCCTCTAAGCCCGTTCGAAAACTCCAGATGTCTCGTCATATTTTGAAAGGTTGCAAGGCGTGTTATGGCTTGCTCTATTCCAATTCCAATTTCAGTGACAGCGGCGAGTGCAGCAAGGGCATTCGATACTTGATGCTCTCCATAACCTGGAATAAAAGCCTCATACACTTTATTTGAAAAATGAAGTAGAAAATTCATTCCGTTTTTGGCAAATCTAATATTAGAAGCCCGGAAATCAGCTTTCTTATTCGTTCCAAAATAAATAATTTTACCTTCAAATGTGTGTAGAGAGATTTTTTTTGTGTTTTCATCATCGGCATTTAAGATTAATGTACCACCTTTTTTAATCCCATCAACGATTTCAGCTTTTGCTTTTATATAGCCATCTAAATTTCGGCATCCATCTAAATGGTGAACACCGATTGTTGTAATAATCCCAATGGTCGGCTGGTAAATCATACATTGGTGCTTAATATTTCCAGAGTTCCCTAAACCATGTTCAAAAATAGCGACATCCGTATGTGCGTCAATTCCCATCAAATACGGAAACGATCTTCGAGGTTCATTTTTGCTGCTTTCTGAAGCTTGGACTTTAAGGTGTTTACTTAAAATATGTTTAATCATCTCTTTCGTCGTTGTTTTTCCGCAAGTTCCTGTTATTGTGACGACAGGTATATTAAATAGACCCCGATAATATTCGATAAATGTCCAGTATGCGTGGATAATATTTTTAACTTTTATAACAGTTGTATTTGAGAGAGCCTTTTTTAGTTCAGAAGTAGGCTGATCTGTTATGACAAGCACAGGTCCCTTTTTATTAATGAAATCCCAGTTAATCGTATCGTTTCTGCTGACAAACAGGAGTGTATGTCGATTTGTTAAATCATGCCGTTTATAATAAATGGCTTCCCTTACTGACCAAAGTTCTGAACCGCTTATTAATTGACCTTGAAGTAATTTCCGAATATCTTTCACTAGTAACGGTTGCAATCAAGTTCCTCCTTTCCACTCACTATAGTATAAAAAGTGGATTCTTCATGTATAGGTATTGAATAGGAATATTTTGTGCCTAACATAGAAAACTACCTAAATAGCAGACTTAACCTTCATTTTGCATTTTTCGATTCTCGACAATTTTCTTCCAGATCGCCCGATCAATTTGGGCAAAACCACGTATGCTTGGGGTTGTATTTACTTCAAATATTAGAGGTTTTCCATTAAGATCTATTCCAATATCAATACCATATTCTCTACAAGGGAATTGGGATGCGATCACTTCAGCAGCCGAAATAGTAACTTTCCTTAAAGAATCAATTACTTCATTTTTCTTAGTATCATCCATCTTCAAATGAACTGATAATAATTCATCCATCGATATGATTTGAGCACCTCTATGGGTATTGGCAATGCCATGATCCATTGCTTCTGCTAATCCAATCTTTCCAAACATTCCACCGATAATCCATTTTCCGTTTAGATTCTGAACATGAGCGCGAATGCTAAACGGTTGTCCATTCAGAGTCAAACTCTGGATACCCTCCTGAATAATATAGTTACTTAATCGTTTGAATTTTTCATAGGGATGTATAATTTGGTGGAAATCCTCTATTGATGCAACATATTGTTTTAGTGATTCGCCTCTAAGAGTAAAACCGTTAATGCTATAATTTCCATCTAAAGTTTTATATACTTTAAAAATACCTCTTCCTTGTCCAGAGGTACTGTGTTTAACATAAACATAGTCATAACGACCTATAAAATCTAGTAGATTTCCAAGGCTGTACATATTCGTTTCTGGAATAAATTGAGCTGTTAAAGGATTTTGACGTAACAATAAACTTTGCTTCCATTTCCCTAGTGAATTGTTCAAGAAATACACCTCATTAGTTCATATTATTTGTTCTTTATGATATGCCTTTGGCTCTATCTTCGTGTGGGTAGAAGTAGAGGAAAAGGAAATTGGGTTAGAAGGGTGTAGTTCTACCAAGATGTCCGTAATAATAAAACCATATAGAAAATGGTCAATCCAAAAAAATGTCTCCCTATAAGGGACTTTTATTTATAATGTAAAGAATAGGAAAATAATGGAATTGAAAGGAGATGACCTCTGTTGAATACAGAAATCATCTTTTCAATGTGGTATGACATTTTTTTTAAAGTCCTTTATAAAGGGTACACTATAAAATCAGGCTAACCTTATAATATGAAACACACATATTTTCTACCTTAGCAAAAGTCTTATTAACCAACAGTACCTTGAGGAGGAGTGGTAATTTGTTGTGTAGCAGTAATACTTAATTGTTGGGTTTGTAAAACTTTCACAGTAAGGTCTAATACAATTTTTTCAGTTATTGTGTGAAACGTTCCCTCAGGGGTTGCCATAACTGGTGAAAAATCTACCTCAAAGAAGTTGGCCGCTACTAACTCACCGAATGGTTGTTCATTATATTTGACAAGATTTTGAAAGAAAAACTTATCTAACCGAGGGACTAGGCCGTTTTGCTCATTGAGGAAAGCAGCTTTGCTGTCCTCAGAAATACCAAGAATTGGCCTAGTTATAAATGTTTTAATATCAGCAAAACCAGAAAAAGGAACATCAGCAATTCTATCTTGAAGTGCTCCATTACATTCAGCTGAAGCATATTCAATATTTTTGCGAATGTGACCGGCTACAAATAACTTAGCTCTTGTGACGTTGAAAAAGTCAGTGCCGGGAATAGGCTCAAATGCGACTGGCACAAGCTTAACTTGATTTAAAAAAACATTTTTCACCACTCTTTTAATTTCAGTTGCTGCTGGGTTAAGAGTAATAGTTGCTTCTACAACAATTTGCAGTGTTGGTTCTGCAAGTACAACGGGAACTTTAATGGTTGGTGTAGCTGCTTGAGAAATTATTGTTGTGGGTTCAACAGTTAATGGTAATTGTTCCGTCGAATTTACAGGACAATGCTGATCGGCCATACAAAAATCATCCTCCTAATTATTTTTTTAGGTCTTTCAATGACTACATTAATACAATATGCAGTAATAATTAGGGAGCTTGGGTTGGTGTCTTGATAGACTGGTATCATTTTTAAATTAAAGCAAGGCAAGGGCTATTCTCTAAATATAAAGGTCAACCAGAATTTCTGGTTGACCTTTATCCGAAAACGCTCTTATTAATAATAAATTCTCTTAACCGACTGTACCTGGAGTAGGAACAGCAATAACTTGCGTAGCAGTAATAGCTAATTGTTGGGTTTGTAATACTTTTAAAGTAAGGTCTAGAACAATTTTTTCAGTTATTGTGTCAAACGTTCCTTCATCGGTTGGGATAACTGGTGAAAAATCAAGTTCAAACATATTGGCTGTTACTAACTCACCGAATGGTTGTTCATTAAATTTCACTAAATTTTGGAAGAAAAACTTATCCAAGCGAGGGGCTAGTCCATTTTGTTCATTAAGGAAAGCAGCTTTGCTTTCTGCAGAAATACCAAAAATTGGGTGAGTAATAAATGTTGTAATGTCAGCAAAACCAGAAAACGGGACATTCGCAATTCTATCTTGAAGCGCTCCATTACATTCTGCTGAAGCATATTCAATATTTTTACGAATATGTCCTGCTACAAATAATTTAGCTCTTGTGACGTTGAAAAAGTCAGTGCCAACAATAGGAGTAAATGCGACTGGTACAAGTTTAACTTGTTCTAAAAAGACATTTTTTATTACTCTTTTAATTTCAGTTGCTGCCGGGGCAAGTGGAATAGTTGCTTCTACAACAATCTGAAGCGTTGGCTCTGCAAGCACAACCGGGACTTTTATCGTTGGTGTTACCGCTTGAGTAACTGTTGTAGTGGGTTCAAGGGTTAATGGTACTTGTTCCGTCGAGGTTACTGGACAAGGCTGATCAGCCATAAAGAAATCATCTCCTAATTATTTTTTGAGTTCTTTTCAAAACTCTATGTTAATACTATATGTAGCCTGATTTAGGGAGCATAGGTTTGTGTCGTAGTTAATTTCCTCATTTTTTAATACAAGCCTTTTTTTCATAGATTATTGTTTTTCGAATATAAGTTCAGTTATCTTCCAAATTACAGTTAAAGCCATATAAAAGAAAAGGCCAACCAGAAATATAAGGCTGACCTTTTACTACGAAATGTTTAAAAATCTATTCTTTTGGCCTTTTAAGAACCAACAGTACCTTGAGGAGGAGTGGCAATTTGTTGTGAAGCAGAAAATTTTAGTTGTTGGGTTTGTAAAACTTTTACAGTAAGGTCTAGAACGATTTTTTCGGTTATTTTGTCAAAGGGTTTCTCAGGGTTTGCCGTAACTGGTGAAAAATCAAGCTCATAGAAATTGGCAGCTACTAATTCACCGAATGGTTGTTCATTATATTTGACAAGATTTTGAAAGAAAAACTTATCCAAGCGAGGGATTAGGCCGTTTTGTTCATTAAGGAAAGCAGCTTTGCTATCCTCAGAAACACCTATTATTGGTTTAGTTATAAATGTTGTAATGTCAGCGAAACCAGAAAAGGGAACATCTGCAATTCTATCTCGCAGCTTTCTGTTACATCCTCTTGTGGCATATTCAATATTTTTACGAATATGTCCAGCTACAAATAATTTAGCTCTAGTGACGTTGAAAAAGTCAGTGGTGCCAATTCTTGTAAATGCGACAGGCACAAGTTTAACTTCGTTTAGAAATACATTCTTTACCACTCTTTTAATCTCTGTTGCTGCAGGATTAAGTGTAATGGTTGATTCTACAACGATTTGCAATGTTGGCTCCGCTAGTACAACTGGAACTTTAATGGTTGGTGTAGCTGCTTGAGAAATTATCGTTGTAGGTTCAACGGTTAATGGTACTTGTTCTGTTGAAGGTACAGGACAAGGTTGATCGGAATGGCTCATAAAAAAATCCTCCTTATTTCTCTTTTTTGTCTTTTTAAAAGTCTACGTTAATACTATATGCCACATTGCTTATTAAGCTTGGGTAGACTCCTAGCTGCTTATTATTTTAAATAGAACGTACGAACCGCCATTTTATTTTCTTCGAGAAAATAAAATAATCCCCATCCTGTATATAGGTGGAGATTATTTTTACGATAATATAAAATTGGTTGTCTTCTAGATTCCTGTACCATCACAACTAATTCGAACTCGTTGAACTTGTAGTAGTTGAACGATTAGGTTTAACACCATTTTTTGGTGTAAATGATAAAAATTTGTGACAGTCTTTTGTTGGATGGAATCTTCAGCAGTATACTCAATATTCTGGTGGATATATCCTTCGATAAATAAATTTCCTTTCAAAGCTGTACATGCTCCATTATCTAATGATTGATTCATTTGAGTAGGCAAGAATATGCAGTCTGTCAGTACTACCTCTTTTGTGATTTCTTTAACCCTTATAATCTCTTCTTCAAACATTATATTTTCTTCCAAGGGAATTTCAACCTCGTATTCTCCTACGACAACTGGAACTCTAATGTTTATGAAATTATGAGAAGTATCAGAAGTATGATCTGGCTTTTCTGTAATCGCAGCTGACGAGTTATGAACGGGATCCGCAACTGCTTTATTTTTATTATTTGTTCTGTAAGGATGATCAACGGCTGTTAAAAATATACTTTGATGAATTTTAGAACAAACTAAATGACAATAAGGTTGTTCAGGATAATGGGTTGTTGTATTGAATAGGATTGTGTCTAATTGAGGGACTTGTTTATTGTTTAAGTCAAGAAATTCAAAGGTGTCATGAACTGAACTGCTAAAAATAGGAAGATGAAGAAAGTCGTTAATTTCTACAAAAGTTGAGAATGGAGTTTTTGTAGTCTTAGAACATATTTTTCCACAATTATGAAATTTATCTGAATGTTCGGTTTCATAGACATCCTCTGTGTCAAGAATATCGTTTATCTTCACCTCAGAGTTGGATTCAGAATGATCCACAGGATTAAAGGCTGAATCGCTTAGAGGTTTATTCGCTTCATCGGCATGGTCAGTTTGAAAAACATGCCCATAATCAGTGGAATTATTTTTTTCAATACCATTGTCAGTTATAGGTGTTTCATAAACATCAGAAACAAGCTCAGCATCCGTATATGATTCAATTGTATCAACACTGTTTCGTTCAGTGTCAGAATCGTAAATATCATTAGAGTCTTCTGCTCCCTCGTTATGAATACGTTTAAAATAGTGAGAATTTTGTTTAATACTTATTTGTTGCATCTTCTCGTAGTCTATCCATGGAGTCTTCATAATATTTCACTCCCAAATCAAACCAAACGTCACTGTATTTATTTATGCTTTATTATTGCTTTTGTTCCTGTACAATTCCAATAAATTCAAAATAAGAAGATTTTCGATATGTACTATTGTTATTGTGTTTAATCACCTCCAAGTTAAAAATAATATCATAATGATGGATGAGCCAATGTACGTTTATTGAACCCTAATCAGGGGACAACATTTAATTTCTTTTTGCCTTCAATATATTCTTATAAATCTTTTTATCCTCTAGTTTATAAAACATAGAAAGGTTAGGGTTATAATTTCCTTCAATAATCCATAGATGCCCTTGATCTGTAATCCCAATGTCAAAGCCAATCATAGTTATCTCTTTCATATCCGATTCAAGCTGTTCTGCAGCAGAGATACAAATCTCGTCGATTTCGGATTCAAGTGTATCAATATTTAGACTTGTAATGTTCGAGTCCTTAATGGCGCTCTTAAGTGATAGTAGTTTCTGGGCTGCATTGGTAATAAAGTAATCCTTTCCAGCGACTTTAACAATTTTTCCGGTTATTATCCACTGAGAATCAACCTTTTGCGCAATAACTCGTATATCCATTGGACAGTTGTTTATTGTTGTTAAATCTAATTTTTGTTGGACAAGATAATAATTCATAGAAAGAAAATGTTTTTCAATAAATTGATACGTTTCTTTAAGGGTCGATTTCGTGAATTTCTTTCTGCCTGAATGGATTTCATAAGAAAAGTGATTGTTTGAAGAAATTTGAACGATCCCCAATCCTTCTTTTCCGAAACAAGGCTTAATAATCACTCTATGATATCTGTTAAGAAAATCATTAAAGGTAGCATGACTGAATAAATCCGTATCCGGCAAAAAGGAAGCAAGCGTACTCTTAGCAGAAAGTGTATGGTATTGGCTCCATTTGCTTTTAGGAAAATGCAGTACTGTGTCTTGAATCCATATGGCTCCTTTTTGGTTATATCCAATTTCAATCACAATCGAATTACACCAAGGAAAGGATTCACCAAGTTTTTTTGCTACTACAATAGATAATTTCTCTACCTTTCGATGAAATATCTTATAAAAAAGCCTTCCGAATACATAGCTATACTTCTCTGATTTGGATATTAAACACCATTCAGATGAGGCAGATTTCCGGTGCACAGTAATGAAGGATTGGAAGTGGCTCTGAAAGAAACCTGAATTCATCCATCTTGGTTGAATAATATAATAATTTTGTGTTAATTCATTGAGAATGAGACGTGGATAAATTTCTTCTCTATTCATAACGGTAGTTATATTTGCTTTGGATCTTATCTTAAACTTTTCGCTTTCAGAGGAAATAAAAATCTCATTAGGGCCAAAAACAGGTTTAATGACAATCAATTTATACTTTTCTATAAATTTGAGTAATGAAGCCTCCGTGAGTAACTCTGTTTCCAATAGGTGCATACATAAGCTTTTTTCTGATTTTAATATGTTATATTGACTTATTCTTCCACTACTGAGCTTCAATATTCCCATCTCCCCATGATTGTAACCCTTGTCAAATAATACTATTTTTTCTCGGATATTTTGGAAACATAAAATGAAGGAAATAGTAAAAACTCCCGGAATGGATCGCCGAGAGTTTCTTTCGTGGCTATTTTACTTCTTGGCATCCACGTGCATGAATCGTTCCCTGGGGTACAGATGCAACTCCATTTTGGTCAAAGAAATTGGTTAAGACAAACGATTGTACAATATCATTCGCTTCTGAAGAAGCTTGATCTGTAAATACCGCCTCAAAAAGAAGAGGGAATGAAGGAATTGGTAATTTGCTAACTGTTCCCGTTCCTTTAACGGTGACAACACAATTTCTACCTTCCCGCTTACAGTCTATAGAAGTAATTGTATTTGCAGTGAATAAGAAATCGAAAAAGCCAGGATATTCCGTGTTGTCAAATGTGAATGAAAGAGTGGAGGTCTCAAGAGCAGCGGCACTAACATCAGCTAAGTAAGTCAAGTTTCCTCTACATGCTCCAATTGAGCTTAAAAACTTAACATTTTTATTCTCTGAGACTGCATTCACAAGGACCTCACAAGGACAAACGCAACCCATTCATGATTCCACCTTTTTATCAGGATAATATAATATATTCAATGCGCTTGAAATATGACAATGTGTTTGTCCAATATTAAAGTCTATATTCATGATAAAAAAACTCATAGTTGACCGCCAAACTAAGAAGAGCTAAGATTTTTTTCGTAATTGGGATGCCAATTCACTTATTTTGCTATACATATCTCCTTTAATTAGTACAATTGTATTTTCGTCAACGATCTTTTTTAAAAGATTCATAACAAGGGTGTTAGTGTTAAATGTATAGACATCTGAACTCATGTCGCATTTCAATACATGATTAGCCATTATACGAGCGTGGTAACCAATTGTAATAAGAATATCTACATCTGAATTGCAAATGATATCTCCTGCCTGTTTATGAATAATTTCCCCCCAAGCTCCTAAATCCGTTATGGTACCTAATATGGCCACTTTTTTTTTACCTTCTCCAACTTCATTTAACACTTTTAGAGCGGCTTCCAATGAAGTTGTCGTTATGCTCCATGTATCATCCAGAATCGTAGAGCCATTTAGCCCTTCGTAGATTTGGAGATGCTTATTTAGATTTTTGAATGTTTTCAAACCATCCGCAGCTTCTAGAAGTTCAATTCCGATTTCATGGACAGCGGCAATAGCGGCAAGTGCATTATAAACTTGATGTTCACCAAACCCGGGCACAAACATCGGGTAATTCTTCTGCATGTATTGGAGATTAAATTGCATACCGTCTTTACAGTACTTAATATCCTTTGCCAAATAGTTGCAATCCCAATCTTTGCCAACTTTTATAACTCTTCCATGATAATTTGTTAGATCTATTTTTCTACTATTCTTATCTTCTGAATTAAGAATAAGGACGCTAGAATGATCCAGTATTTTTGTCATTTCGGCTTTTGCTTGGATATAGTTTTCTGGGGTTCCGCAATAATTCAAGTGGTGCGCTCCTATGTTCGTAATAATTCCTATTGTCGGCTTAAAATATTCTCCAGCCCTTAATATATCTCCAGGTGCACCAACTGCTGTTTCAAATACAGCTGCTTCCGTGTTGTCATCAATGCTAAGGAGATAGTGTAAATGGGCTGTTCGTGAATTATTCGTACTAATTGTTGCTGCTATTTTCTTAGTAGGTGAGAGAATGTGACTGATCATCTCTTTAGTCGTTGTTTTTCCAGAAGTCCCAGTAATGGCTATGAGTGGAATTTGGAATAGGTTACGGTAGTAATTAATAAATTTCCAGTAGGCTTCTTCTGTATCCATTACTTTTATTATAGTTAAATTCTGTAATTGTTCATTTTTGCTAATTACCTGATCTGTTACAACCACTAAGGGGAAATATTCCATCAAGGCTTTCCAATTAACAATATTCTTCTTTAAAAAAAGAATGGTATTTTGGTTCTTTACTTGTTTAAGACGGTATGCACCATACTGAACCATTACTTCATCTGACCCTTGAATCAAGTCGCCAGAAAGGATGGTTCTTATACACCTAACAGAGAGAGGCTTCATTGAAACATTCACACTCCTTTCACAATAAACATCATATGAACATGTACTAAATTTGCTTGCACGATTAACCACCGCTGAAAAGATTGTTGAGGAAAAGATCCCTTTTTTAGTAACAAATTCATATATTCCGTCTTGTTCATTTAAAATTTCCTTTTTTAGGATACATATCCATGCAAGAAAAGGTTTATTTCATACACATATAGCGAGCTGTAAGAATTGAAGATTATTTAGGAGAGTGAACCGTTTGAAAACAATTATCTTTATAGGTACAAATAAATCTGGCTCTAGTAGAGAAGCTATTAAAACCGCAGAACAACTGGGATACTTAACAGTTGTTTTTACAAATAACGAAAAGCAACTGCAAAAAAGATCAGAGTATACCGATGTTCATGAAATGATTTTCATTGACATAGATAATCTTTCTGTTATGAAGGAAGAAATTAAAAAATTGCAAGCAAGAGGGAAGGACATTAGAACAATTGTTAGCTTTATTGATTCATATGTTTATGTTGCATCCATTCTTTGTGGGGAATTTTGCAAAAATCCTGTTTCATCTAGTGCAATAAAAATTATGGAGAACAAAGAAGAAACAAGATTAGCACTAAAGGGACAGCCATATACTCCGAAATTTCATATCATTCGACGGTCGGAGACATTCTCATTAAGTTCTATTCATAAAATGTTCGATTATCCAGTAATTATCAAATCTTCAAAATCGACAGGATCGAAGGATGTATTGCTCGCTGTTAATAAAGAAGAATTGGTGAAATATATCGCAAGATTCAGAGAAAGGAACAAAGATGAAGCAATTATTATTGAAGAATATATTGATGGTAGACAGTACTTAGTCGAAGCGCTCGTGTACAATCATAAAATTCAGATTGCTGGAATTATTGAACAAGAGATTACGAAAGGAAAGCGATTTATTATTACTGGCTACGGTGTACTTGCAGAAGTACCAAATAACATTAAAAATGGAATTGAAGGAGTATTGTCTTCTGTTGTCACTAAATTAGGAATCAAAAATGGAGCCCTTCATCTTGAATTACGGCGAACAAAAAATGGTTGGAAGCTCATTGAAATCAATCCAAGAATCTCTGGAGGAGCAATGAATAAAATGCTCCAGGCTGCTTTTGGGTTTAATTTAGCGGAGGAAACACTCAAGCTATATTTAGGAGGGATTCCTTCTGTAACGACTAGAACGAAGAATTACGTTTATACGCAGTATTTAATTGTTTCAGAAAAGGGAATATTGGAAAAGGTTACTGGGAAGGGAAGGGCAAAAAGATCCCCAGGAGTTGTTGAAGTATATGTGAAACCGAAGAAAGGAACGAGGTTGATTCCACCATTATCAATGGGGCATCGATATGCTTATGTCATTGCAGCTGGGGAGAGTATGGAAACAGCTGAAAAATTCGCAAAAAATGCTGCAAGTGAAATTACTTTTCAATTAATGAAGGAATAAAAGTGAGACCAACTCCAGTAAAAAAATCCGTTTAAGTATGAATGGGCAGCTCATTCGAGGGTCTGATGACTTTATAATTAATGATATTGTGTATCATCTCGAAAAAATAGGGTAAAATAAACTTCTTTTCTTAAGACAAAAATGGAAAATAAATTGGATGAAAATCTCTCAGTCAGTTCCTTGTGTCGTAATAACAGATGTAGCATATGTTGAATTAGAACGTATTGAAAATTGTACGATTATTAAGGTACAAGATATTGAACAGGCATTTTGGAGATTCGTAGAATCCTATCGAAAGCAGTTTTCTATCCCTGTTATTTCTGTAACTGGGACATGTGGAAAAACGAAAGAGGCTGGGACATAACTAATTTTCCACTTCGTAAAACCGAATGATATATTGAGAAACAACGTACAAAGAAAGTAAAAACCGAACTATTACGAAGTACTT
>JAEWDX010000202.1 GCA_023389895.1 Bacillota bacterium | reverse complement strand
CAATCACATTTATAACAACCATTTTATTATTTTTAATATTTTGGACGATTCTTGAACGATTATCGACGGCAAAATAAAGCGTTTCTTCATTTTTTGCAAGCACCCAAGAAATCGCACTAACATTTGGTCCACCTGTTTCAAAGTCTACAGTAGCAATCGTTACAAAACGTTCTTTTTGTAGTTCGTCATATAATGCTTTAATCAATTTCGGTTCTACTTGATTTGCCATGTTTTTTCCTCCTAACATCATATATAATAAACATATTGTGTAAAGAAAAGCCAGTATACGAAACAATATTGATTTTACTAATTGAGGTGCCCATATGCGAGTAAAATGTGTATTATGTGATAAAATCGAGTCCATTGAAAGTGACTCACTAAAAGCTAAAAGACTTCGTAACCGTCCTATTCACACATATATGTGTAAAGAATGCGAAGAAAGAATAACAAATAAAACGCTAAAAAGAATTGAAACAGGGAACTTTAAGCTTTATGAAAGCAAAAAAGAAGATGATGATTGGTAAAAAGAATGCCGCCATTTGGCGGCGTTTTTATTCCTCTGGATAATTAACAAATTTTTCAGGCTCCTGATTGATCTGATCGAGCATAATTTCAATTAATTCCCGTGAAAAGCGGGCTTTTTTTCTTTCTCCATTTATATTATAAAGGATATAATACATTCCTTCATCTTTTTCAATTTCAATGTCGGAAAGTTCATGCTCATCAATAAGCATATCGCTGAACATTTTCTCTGTTTCAACAGCAGCAGTATCATCAGGTCTGGCATCTTTCACAATTTTAATCGTCAGCCAATTATATAACGTATCTTGTAATGAATTCATACTAGTTCTCTCCAAACTAAAATTCTTTACTTTCAAGTTTTTTTTGCTGATTTAAACGGATTTTGTAAATAATTAAAATGATTGCTGCAATAACTAATCCTTCGGCTATTGGAAGAAATACGGCGAAGAACGTTAAAATAGTGCAACCTAAAACGAGAAACAAATAAACAATTGCTGATTTGCCAAGTGAAAGTTTTTTTGCGAATCCTAATTTATAAACAACGACGCAAAGAGCAATGATTGTTAAATATAGGAGCCACATTCCCACTTCAGAGTTTTCTTGAACTTTATATAAAGCTGCGAAAAAGGATAGTTCATCATTAATATTCACACCCATTTTCACAAATCCCCTCCTCCTTGATTAAAAGGCGTTCGAAAAGGAGGAAAGTAGTGGCTCCTTTTTGAACAGCTTGTTAGCTTATCTCAGCCATTTTTTTCTTTTTAGCTGTGCGCTCTCGTTCATTCTTTTCAAGAATTTTTTTGCGTAGGCGAATGGACTCTGGTGTAACTTCGCAATACTCATCATCATTTAAATATTCTAATGCTTCTTCTAGTGTCATAATCCTTGGTTTCTTCATTGTTGCCGTTTGGTCTTTGTTTGCAGAACGGACGTTTGTTGCATGCTTTACTTTCGCAATATTGACGGTAATATCGTTTTCGCGTGTATGCTCCCCAACGATCATCCCTTCATAAATCTCAGTGCCAGCATCTACAAAAATCGTTCCGCGATCCTCTACTTGCATAATACCATAAGTTGAAGATTTTCCGCTCTCCATTGAAACAAGAACACCTTGTCTTCTTCCACCGACCTTACCTTGAGCCATTGGTTGGTAGCTATCAAAAGTATGGTTAATAATTCCATATCCACGAGTCAATGTCATAAATTCTGTTGTATAACCGATTAAGCCACGAGCAGGAACATTAAAAATTAAACGAACTTGACCGTTTCCGTTATTAATCATGTCTAGCATTTCACCTTTACGGGCACCAATCGACTCTATAATTGCTCCTGTATGCTCTTCTGGCACATCAATTTGCACATGCTCAATTGGTTCGCAGCGAACACCATCAATTTCTTTTACAATGACCTCAGGCTTGGATACTTGGAGCTCATAGCCTTCGCGGCGCATATTCTCGATTAGAATAGATAAATGTAACTCCCCACGTCCAGAAACAACCCAAGCATCTGGTGAATCCGTATTGTCAACACGAAGACTTACATCTGTTTGCAGCTGTGAACGTAATCTTTCTTCTATTTTTCTTGAAGTAAGATATTTTCCTTCCCTACCAGCAAACGGACTATTATTGACTAGAAACGTCATTTGCAATGTTGGTTCATCAATTCTTAAAATCGGCAATGCCTCTTGATTTTCAATTGGACAAACCGTTTCACCAACATTAATATCCTCCATACCAGATAAGGCAATTAAATCTCCAGCATACGCTTCTTGCACCTCTTGACGCTTCAAGCCAAAGAAACCGAAAATTTTCGTTACACGGAACTGCTTAATCGAACCATCAATTTTCATTAACGCAACTTGTTGACCAACATGAATCGTGCCCCGAAAAACACGGCCTATTCCAATTCTACCTACATAATCATTATAATCAAGCAATGATACTTGGAATTGCAGAGGCTCTTCGCGATTATCGATCGGAGCTGGGATATGTTCAATAATTGCATCATATAAGCATTGCATATTTTCATCCTGTTTAGTTGGGTCTAAACTAGCCGTTCCATTTATTCCTGAAGCATAAATAACTGGGAATTCAAGCTGTTCTTCTGAAGCACCGAGTTCAATAAATAAGTCTAGAACCTCATCTACCAC
This sequence comes from Bacillota bacterium, assembly GCA_023389895.1. Lineage (GTDB taxonomy): Bacteria > Bacillota > Bacilli > Bacillales > Cytobacillaceae > Cytobacillus. The sequence goes on along the minus strand of JAEWDX010000202.1, from coordinate 815 downwards.
CTCTTCAGGACGAGCAAAATCACGGTCAATTTTATTCACTATGACAATTGGTGTTATTTTCTGTTCCAATGCTTTCTTCAAAACGAAGCGTGTTTGTGGCATACAGCCTTCATAGGCATCAACAATCAATAATACACCATCAACCATTCTCATAATTCGTTCCACTTCGCCACCGAAATCAGCATGGCCAGGTGTATCTAAAATATTTATCTTTTTATCTTTATATTGGATCGCAGTATTTTTTGCCAAAATCGTGATTCCACGTTCTCTTTCGATATCATTTGAGTCCATGGCCCGCTCTTCAACATGCTCATTTACACGGAAAGTCCCAGCCTGCTTCAATAGCTGGTCAACCATTGTTGTTTTGCCATGGTCAACGTGAGCGATGATGGCAATATTACGAATATCTTCTCTTAATTTCAAGGAAGTTCCTCCTACCTTTATTTAGCAGTATTAAATATTTCTGCCTTAATGCATATCTATAACTGAAATATTATATCATAAATATAGTGGAAACCTAAAAGTTTTTTGTGTAGAATTATATGCGATAAGTAAAAAATTAAAAATATTGGATAGCGTCAAGCCTTTTTCACAAAAACAGATTACTGGAGGTTGGACCTTTTGAAGCAAATTAAATGGTCACTATTAGCTTTTGCGATCAGTGCCACACTATGCATGATGGGAATCGGAATTGCAATAGCGGAAAAAAGTGTTTTTGGTGTCCTTTTAGCGATTATTGCCTTAATCTTTATCATGGGATTTGGTTTTAAAACAAAGAAAAAACTAAGAGAGAACGGAGTGCTATAAAAAAATGA
>JAEWDX010000156.1 GCA_023389895.1 Bacillota bacterium | reverse complement strand
AGCTTAACTTATGCTATTATTTAATAAGTATTTTTGAACCTGAAAATTTTCCCTGAAAAAGGAGATTAAGAATAGTAATGAAAAGAAGAACAGCTCGTGAAAAGGCATTACAGGCATTATTTCAAATTGATATGAGTCAGGCAGATTCTAGTTCTGCCATAGAACATGTTTTGGACGGTGCTAAACATGATAACTATTTAACCGAACTAGTAAATGGAGTTGTTCGGCATCAAGTTCAAATTGATGTAATGATTAAAGAGTATCTTGAAAATTGGAAATTAGAAAGATTGGCAACCGTAGATAGAAATTTACTAAGACTAGCGGTTTATGAGTTGAAGTTTTCTGATCAAGAAGTTCCTGTAAATGTGGTGTTGGATGAAGCAATTGAAATTGCGAAAGTTTATGGGGATGAACAATCAAGTAAATTTATAAACGGCGTCCTTTCGAAGATTAAACAGCATATGTAACTGAAAGCTTACGGTTCTTTTCAAAATATTTAGGGGGAAGCTACAATGGCTAATAAGTTGATTGATGGGAAGAAAATTGCGAATCAGAAAAAGATGATCATTGCTGAGGAAGTTGAAAAACTCAAAAATGAAGGCATTATTCCAGGTCTTGCTGTTATTTTAGTCGGGAACAGCCCTGCATCCAAAACGTATGTTTCGAACAAAGAAAAAACATGTCGTGAGCTTGGTATGCACTCCATTCTCGTTGAATTGCCTCAATCAGTCAGTGAGGGAGAATTGTTAAACAAAATCGATGAATTAAATCATGATGAAACGATTCATGGGATTCTCGTCCAATTGCCATTGCCAAAACATATTAATGAAATTAAAGTGCTTGAAACGATTTTACCGGAGAAAGATGTTGATGGGTTTCATCCAGTAAATATTGGTCGGATGATGACAGGGCAAGATGCTTTTATACCATGCACACCATATGGGATTATGGAAATGATTGATGATATAGAGGTGGATATTGCTGGAAAGCATGTCGTTGTCGTCGGTCGAAGCAATATTGTTGGTAAACCAGTTGGACAATTATTTTTAAATAAAAATGCAACGGTTACATATTGTCATTCTAAAACAGTTGACTTAAAAAAATACACATTGCAAGCAGATATTTTAGTAGTCGCGGTTGGAAAAGTAAACGTGATTACAAAGGAACATGTGAAAGAAGGTGCAATTGTAATTGATGTTGGGATGAACCGTAATAGTGAAGGAAAGCTTTGCGGAGATGTAGACTTTGACGAAGTAAAGGAAGTTGCAAGCTTTATTACACCTGTTCCTGGTGGAGTCGGTCCAATGACGATTACAATGCTCATGTTTAATACGTTAAAAGCAGCAAAGTCACTTCAAAATAAATTACAAGTAGAAAAATAAAAAACTCTGCCCTTTTACATGATCGTTTAGTACCTCTTAAAAACAAGTTTGCTTTTGCAAGAAAGAGGGATTAAAAGACTATAAAAGGGTAGTTTTGTTGTATGGGGTTGAGTTACTTATGAAAGAGCAGCGATATTTAACAGTTAATGCCCTAACAAAATATATTAAAAGGAAATTTGATGCAGACCCACATTTGCAAGATGTGATGGTTAAAGGTGAAATATCAAATTTCAAACAGCATTCGAGCGGGCATATGTATTTTACTTTGAAAGATGAGAAGGCGCGCATCCTTGCTGTCATGTTTTCTAGTTTTAACCGTGCGATGAAGTTTACACCTGAAAATGGGATGAAAATTCTTATAAAAGGTGACCTTTCTGTCTATGAACCGAGTGGACAATATCAAATCTATGTCAAAGAAATGCAGCCGGATGGAATTGGGGATTTATACTTAGCCTATGAGCAATTAAAGGAGAAACTTGAAGGAGAAGGACTTTTTTCTGCAGAAACAAAAAAAGGAATCCCCAAATTTCCAAAAACCATTGGGGTTGTCACATCTCCTACCGGGGCAGCCATTAGGGATATCATAACGACGATAAAAAGACGGTTTCCGATTGCTAATATAATGATCTTTCCTGCCCTCGTACAGGGGGAACAAGCGGCGCCGTCAATTGTAAAGGCAATCAATACTGCAAATGAACGAAATGAAGCTGATGTATTAATTATTGGACGTGGGGGAGGCTCAATCGAAGAGCTTTGGGCATTTAATGAAGAAATAGTTGCACGTGCAATCTTTCAATCACAGATCCCAATTATCTCTGCTGTCGGCCATGAGACTGATTTTACCATTGCTGATTTTGTTGCCGATTTGCGGGCTCCAACACCAACAGGAGCTGCCGAAATGGCCGTTCCCCATATTGAAGATTTATCAGAACGAATTTATAATCGGCAGTCAAGAATCATAAGAGCGACAAAAGCGAGAATTTCAGGGCAAAATGAAAGACTTGCAAGAATTCAAAAATCATACGCTTTCAAGTATCCACAAAAATTATATGAACAAAAGCTAGAACAAGTTGACAAGCTTAAAGAGCAATTAGAAAGAGGAACGACAAGATTCTTTAATCTAAAGGCAGAAAAAATAGCTGTCATTCAAAAAAGACTTTATCGGCTTAATCCGAATGAGCTTCTAACTGCTGCTATCACTCAGCATGGGAAAACGAATAAACAATTAATTCGAGCAATGGAAAATATTTTTATCGCTAAAGAAAAGGACTTCTCTCATCTTATTTCCACTTTGGAAGCATTAAGTCCATTAAAAATAATGGATAGAGGATATAGTCTCGTGTATACGAAGGAAAATAACCTTGTTAAAACGGTAAAACAATTAAAGCTAGATG